>PTLB01000001.1 GCA_002938255.1 Alphaproteobacteria bacterium MarineAlpha5_Bin3
ATCAGATGAAAATAAATCATTAGATACATTACTTCCTAGTGAAGAAGAGACTATTTCTCCAGAATTAAAAATAGATCTTGCAGAGTTGGAATTACAAATTTTTCAAAAAGAACAAAAAATTATTTTTCGTGATCAACAAATCAATAAAATGAAAAAAAAGATTGAAATTCTAACAGTTGAAAACAATAAATTAAGTAAATCTATTGAAAAAAAACTTGCAGATACAATTAATCAAAATGTGGAAATTGAAAATTCTAAGGAAAAAATTAATAAGATCCAATTAGAGTTACAACAAAAGATAAAAAAATTAAATCAGGAAATTGAAACTACAAAAAAAAACAATGAAGTATTAAGTAAATCTCAAAAAGAAAATGTTATTGAAAAACAACTTTTAACAAAAGAGTACAAAAGTTTATTTAATAAAAATATGAAGTTAACTGATGAAAATAAAAAGTTAGTTAATGGAAATAAAAAGTTAAAAATCCTTATACAGAGTTTGGAACAACAGATTAAGGAGCAAGAAACTCTTATCAAAAAATTGGACGATACATCTCATCATTAATTCAATTGGTTATTAGTTTTTTTTAAATAAGGTTAATAATAGGAGAAAATTAAATATTTTTTAATTTGGATCAATGCTGTAATTTTTCGTGTAACAATTTATATTTTTTTGGGGTTAGTTATTTTTTCTGAACAAATAAGGTTCCTGAAAAGAACCTTGCCAGATGCCGGCTTTATCTTTTTTTGCTTTATCTTCAGATTCTGTATAATCTTTCGAGTAAAAGCGGTAAGCAATTGCCCATCCGTTCTTCACCATAAATTCATTCATATCCAATTTGTTAACAAAGCACACAGATATATAGCGTTTAAATTGATCAGTGCCTTTAACATTGCAAATAACTTTTTTATTATTAATAAAATTAATTAGAGCTTTTGTAGATTCTTTACCACACGGCCATGCTACATTTTTTTTTTCACAAGTTTGATTAGTTTCAGGCGCATCGATTCCGTGAAGTCTTATTTTATTTAATCCAATATGGATTGTGTCACCATCGACAACTTTTGCATTTCCTGTTATTGTTTTGGAAGCTAAATTTGGCGCAAAGCTAAATATAAATAGAATGCTAAAAATCCAGGTTATGGCTGCCATCTACAAGAATTTTATAAATATATTGGGCGTGTGAGCGGTTAGTATGTATGTCAATACTAGGCTTTTCACTGTATTTATGATTTCGCACCAACAAGATTGGTACCTTTATAAACAATGTTTGAGCTACAGCGGTTTCTTTTTGAAGGACTGTATCTAAATCTATGACCATAAATTTTGCTAATAAAGTATAAAGATTATGACCACTAACTTTTATAATTGTTCGATTTTCTGTTAAATCAGTAACAGCTGTATTTTGAGGATTGAGTGTTGATTGAAGTTTTGAGAAAATTTCCTTAAACTTGTTTTCATTGTTAATTTCAACTAGCCATTCATTTGGACCAAGCCAGATTACTTTAGCATTAACAGTAACATTACTAATGTTAGGTTCCGTTGGTAGGAGAATATCTAGAATTGTTCCAGAACTTGACATAAAATCTTTATTATCGGATTGTCCTCGAAGATTGATTTTAGGGATATGAGATAACTCTTCAAATTCAATGCCATTGTAAACTTGTATTCCTTGATCTTTTAATACACTTTCTCTTTTCAGCATTACGTACTTAACCTTTCATTGGAAGGATCAATAAATACGGGATCAGTTATTTCCACTTCAATTGTTTTATCTGGCATTGGCGCAAGTAACTTGTTTCCTTTTTTCTTTAATCCACCTTTAACAAGAGCAAGAGCAAAAGAACGTCCGAGATTTGGTGAGTAATAACTAGATGTGACATGGCCAACCATTGGCATAGGTAAAGATGTTTTTAATTCCACTAGTTGCGCTCCTTCTTCTAAAACTTCTGAGGGATCCTTAGTTAAAATTCCCACTAATTGTTTACGGTCTTCTCTAATTGTATCACTTCTATAAAGAGCTCTTTTGCCAATAAAATCGTATTTTTTTTTGCTAACTATCCAACTCATGTCCAAATCTATCGGAGTTACAGATCCATCAGTCTCTTGACCAACAATTATAAAGCCTTTTTCTGCACGTAATACATGCATAGCCTCAGTTCCATATGGAGTAATGTTAAATTCTTGACCTAATTCAAAGCATTTAGACCATAATGCCTTGGCATAACTAGAAGGCGCATTTATTTCATAGCACATCTCACCTGTAAAACTAATGCGCATTACACGGCAGTGAACACTATCTATTTCAATATTTTGAAAACTCATGTGTGGAAAATTCTCTTTTGAAAAATCGTTAGCTGGACAAAGTTTTTTCATCAATTGAGGAGAATAGGGACCATTGATACTGATTGTAGCAAACTGTTCAGTAACAGATGTTAAGTAAACTTTAAGTTCTGGCCATTCTGTTTGCAGCCAATCTTCTAATTTACTCATTACACTTGCAGCATTTCCAGTTGTTGTTGTCATAACATAATTATTTTCTCCAAGCCTACTAGTTACACCATCATCAATCACCATACCGTCATCACCTAGCATTAATCCATAACGGCATTTTCCAATCTCAAGATTTGACCATGCATTAGTATATACTCGATTAAGGAATTCACTTGCATCTCTTCCTTTAATATCAATTTTACCTAAAGTAGATGCATCTAGTATGCCAATACCATTTCTAGTTGCTTTCACTTCACGATTTACAGCTTGATGCATGTCTTCGTTTTCTTTTGGATAGTACCAGGCTCTTTTCCATTGCCCTACATCTTCAAACTTGGCTGCATTATCAACATGCCACTGATGCATTGGAGTAGTTCTTTCTACATCAAAAAATTCTTTTACATGTCTTCCCGCCATTGCACCAAAAGTTATAGGAGTATAAGGCAATCTAAAAGTAGTAGTACCTAGTTCATGAATGGGTTTGCCGGATAAGTCGGAAATAATTCCAAGTGCATTAATATTTCCTATTTTTCCTTGATCAGTTGCCATACCAGTTGTTGTATAACGCTTTACATGTTCAATTGATTTATACCCTTCTTTTAACGCTAGTTTTATGTCTTTTGCAGTTACATCGTTTTGAAAATCAATAAACATTTTTGTTTTGCCAAAATGTTTATTTGATGGAACAATCCAAACATGCTTCATTTTGTCATAAAATATTTTGTCTACATCTTTTCTGGATTTTTCTTCAATATTTTTTCCGAATTCATCTAATAACTTCGTCATTTTGATGAGAGTTTCTTCAAAAATTTCATCCAATCCAAATGTACCATTACATGCTCCAATTGATATTTGCTTTTGAAAAGACTTATAAGGAATAAATGTCGCGTCTGATTCTCGGTAAATTAATTTACCCCTAGATTGTGAAAACAAATGAACAGTTGGTGTCCATCCCCCTGATACACAAAGCAAGTCACATGATAATTTTTTAGGTTTCCCAATTAGTATATTAAATTTTCCATCAAATTCACTAATAGTGACCTTATTAATTTTTTTTCTTCCTTTAGTGTTAATTACAGCATGGTTAAAGTAAATTTTAAGTCCATGATGCTTAGCTTTTTTTACAAGATGCCCATTTGAATCTTTGCGCACATCTATTATTGCTTGCACGTCAATATTTTTAAAAAGAAAATCAATAGCAGTTTGATAAGCACTATCATTATTGGTGAATATAACGATTTTTTTTCCAGGATTAGTACGGTAATAATTTAAGTATTTTCTAGCACTGTTGGCTAACATAATGCCTGGTCTATCGTTATTATTAAAAGTCAGAAAACGTTCAATTGATCCTGTAGCTAAAACAACTTTTTTTGCTCTTATTTTCCAAATAACTTGCCTTATACTTTTTTGATTGATTTTCTGGCATGCAAGCAAGTAATTTGATTGCATATATGCAAAAACTGTTGAGTTTTTAATAATTTTTAAATTATTGAGTTTTTTTATTTCATCTTCAAGACTGTTTCCAACACCTATACTAAGATGATTATCATCAACAGCGAATTTTAATCCTGAGGGATCCTTTGCAACATGCAAATGCTCACCTCCTAATTCAGGATTTTGTTCTACTAGTAAAACTTTCAAATTTGCCTTTGCGGATAATTTTGCAGCGTACAATCCACTTAGACCTCCACCTACAACCAATACATCACAATGATAATGAAAATGTTCATATTTATGAGGATCATCCTTAGTTGGGGATTTACCTAATCCTGCAGCTTGTCTAATAAAATATTCATATTTCTCCCAAAATTTAGGAGGCCACATAAAAGTTTTGTAATAAAATCCTGCAGGGAAAAAAGGTGCAAGTAAGTCATTAATAGACCCAAAGTCAAAATTTAATGTTGGCCAATTATTTTGTGAAGTAGCTATTAAACCTGCATATATTTCAATCTCTGTCGCTCGTACATTTGGTTCAGTAATTTCACCAGATTCTAATTGAACGATTGCATTTGGCTCTTCACTTCCCGAACTAATTATCCCTCTTGGTCTATGGTATTTGAAGCTTCTTCCAACAAAAAAAATGCCATTCCTAATCAAAGCACTAGCAAGTGTGTCTCCTTGATAGCCAGAATATTTTTTGCCATCAAAAGTGAAAGAAATTTTTTTATCAAAATACATATTTATTTTTTTGTATATGTGGTTGAGATATTGCCTGAACCTATTTCTGGTTCTCCAGACGGCGTATCAAGAGCATCACCACTTATATTAGGGGGTTTTTCTCCCATATTATAGATTTTTAAAATTTCATCAGTTGCGGTATTTCTTGCAACATTAAACCATCTTCGACATCCATTGGAATGATTCCATCTTTCAAATTGTATTCCTTTTATATTTTTACGCATAAAAAGATATTCGGACCATTGGTCATCGGTCAACTCTGGTGGATTTTTTGGACGAACTATATGTGCTTCTCCACCACAGGAAAACTCAGCTTGCTCTCTTTCACCGCAGTAAGGACAATTGATTAAAAACATATCTAATGAGCAACAGCAGCAGCGCCGTGTTCATCCACCAACTCTCCACTAGAAAATCGATTAATGTTAAAAGGAGCATTGAGGATATGCGGCTGGTCATTGGCAATTGTATGGGCAAACACCCATCCAGATCCAGGAGTGGCTTTGAAACCACCAGTTCCCCAGCCGCAATTGAAATACAATCCCTTAATATGTGTTTTGCTAATAATTGGACTTGCATCAGGACATATATCAACAATGCCACCCCAATGCCTCAGCATTTTCATTCTTGAAAAGAGTGGAAATAATTCAACAACTGCCATTATTGTATCTTCTACGATGTTAAAACCTCCTCTTTGTGTATAAGATGTGTATCCGTCAGTTCCAGCTCCAATAACTAACTCTCCCTTATCTGATTGTGAAACATAAGCATGAATTGTATTTGACATTACAACTGTATCGAGAATTGGTTTAACTGGCTCTGAAACAAGAGCTTGCAAAGGCCTGCTTTCTATAGGCAGTCTAATACCGACCATATTTGCAATAACGCTTGAATGACCTGCGGCTACGACACCTATACGATTTGAATTTATCCGACCTTTTGTTGTTTCAATTCCTGTGACATTTCCATTTTGAACATTAATTCCTGTAACTTCGCAGTTTTGAATGATATCGACACCCATTGCATCCGCGCCTCTTGCATAACCCCATGCAACGGCGTCATGTCTAGCGGTTCCAGCCCGTCGTTGAAGAGTAGCTCCTAGAACTGGATAGCGAATGTTTGGAGATGTATTAATTATAGGACAGAATTCCTTTACTTGTTTTGTATTTAACCATTCGCAGTCAATATCATTCAGTCGATTTGCGTGCCAACGTCTTTTTAGTTCACGAACATCGTGAAGGTTATGAGCTACATTCATCACACCACGTTGCGAAAACATTACATTGAAATTTAATTCCTGAGACATTCCTTCCCAAAGTTTAAGAGCGTGATCATATAATCTTGCACTTTGATCCCATAAATAGTTTGACCGAATAATGGTTGTGTTTCTTCCTGTGTTGCCTAGGCCAATCCAACCTTTTTCAACAACTGCTATTTTCGTAAGGCCATGATTTTTGGCGAGATAGTAAGCAGTTGTTAAGCCATGGCCTCCACCGCCTATGATGATAGCATCATATTCTGTTTTTGGCGCGGGTGAGCGCCAAACTGGCTGCCAATTTTCATGATAGGATAAAGCGTTTTTAAAGAGCGAAAATACCGAATATTTTATTGGCTTCTTGTGCATATATTATAGAATTATGAAGATCTATAACAGTTTTAGAAAAGACCTTCAATTTCTCCCTCGTCATTAAGAAAAATAGAATTTGCCGCAGGAACGCTTGGCAGCCCAGGCATGGTCATTATTTCTCCACACACAACTACAATAAATTCTGCTCCACTTGATAAACGTACTTCTCTGATTGGAATACTGTGATTAGAAGGCGCTCCTTTTAAAGTTGGGTCTGTAGAGAAACTATATTGAGTTTTAGCAATGCAGATAGGAAAATCCCCATACCCATTTTCTTCAAACTGTTTTAATTGATCACGTATTTTTGAATCTGCAATAACATCATCAGCATCATAAATTTCTGTTGCAATCGTTTTGATTTTTTCAAGTAAAGAAATTTTATCTTCGTACAGATATTTAAAAGTATTGATACCATTGGCAATCTCAACAACTTTTTTTGCAAGCTCAACAGTACCTTCACCACCTTTTGCCCAGTGATAACAAGGAACGGTTTCAACACCAATACTTTTACATTCTTCTTGAAGTGCTTGCATTTCATTTTCTGTGTCAGCAACAAAATGATTGATAGCAATCACCACAGGAAGACCAAATTTTTTAATATTAGAAACATGACGTTTTAAATTAGATATACCAGATTTTACTGCCTCTACATTTTCGTTACTCAAATTTGCTTTTGCAACACCCCCATGCATTTTAAGAGCACGAATGGTAGCAACTAATACAACAGCGCTTGGTGTAAGACCAGATTTTCGACATTTAATATCAAAAAATTTTTCTGCCCCAAGGTCTGCTCCAAAACCAGCTTCAGTAACTACGTAATCTGATAATTGAAGACTCGTTTTTGTTGCAATTACACTGTTACAACCGTGAGCAATATTTGCAAACGGACCTCCATGAATAATTGCGGGATTATTCTCCAAAGTTTGTACTAAATTAGGCATTAAAGCTTGTTTTAATAAAACAGTCATAGGGCCTTCTGCTTTTAGATCTTTTGCAAATATAGCTTTCTTTTCTCTTGTGTAGGCAACAGTAATATTTCCAAGACGTCTTTCTAAATCTTTTAAATCATTAGCTAAACAAAAAATCGCCATAACTTCAGAAGCAACAGTTATATTAAAACCATCTTGGCGAGGATATCCATTTGCAACACCACCTAAATTTACCGTAATTTCCCGGAGTGCTCTATCATTTAAATCTAAACATCTTTTCCAAGATACACGACGAACATCAATACCAAGTTTATTTCCCCAATAAATATGGTTATCAATTAGAGACGCTAAAAGATTATTCGCAGATGTAATTGCATGAAAATCACCAGTAAAATGTAAATTTATATGTTCCATTGGTACAACCTGAGCATATCCCCCTCCCGCAGCACCACCTTTCATGCCAAAGCTAGGGCCAAGACTTGGTTCACGCAAACACACAATGCTTTGTTTTCCAATTTTACAGAGACCATCACTGAGACCAACAGAAGTTGTAGTTTTACCTTCTCCTGCAGGAGTTGGTGAAATAGCAGTAACTAAGATAAGTTTTGATTCTTTTTTAGGGAGTCTTTGAGTTGAATTATTATCTATTTTCGCAATATAATGACCATAAGGACGAAGATCATTTTCTTCTAAATTTAGTTTTATGGCAATTTCTTTAATATTTTTTTTATTAGCTTTACGTGCGATCTCAATATCAGACATATGGAATTTTCCTCAAATTTTTATTTCTTCTATAGATGAATTTTGTTTGAAAATAATATTAATTTCACTATTGGTAATAAAAAAAAAGTGGACAATTTAATTTTTTATTTCCCTATAATTTTAAATTCATTTTTACTATTAATTTCTAAATTAGAATTAATAACGTCATATAACCATTCAGAGGTTGTTTTGATTCCTCCAAAGGCATAGAAATGTAATTTTGCTAATTTTGAGTTTGGGCGCTCTTCTTTATAATCAGCAAGATCAGCAATCAACTTATCTGGAGTTCTAGTCTTCATTATTTTTGTAATATTTCTGGCTTGTTTAGATAAAAAATGTATTGAATTTCCGATACCACATGATTTGGCATATGCAATTAAAGTTTTAAGAGTTGCTGGACCTGGTATGCCAGCATGAATTTCTAATTTATTGTTGTGTAAATTTAATTTTTGCTCCCAAATCTCTAAAGAAGAAACTTCAAAGAAAAATTGTGTTGCTAAATATGCTTTATAATCTACATTTTTAACAAATTCATTTTTTTCTATGATAGCTTTGTCTAACTCTTCTTCAGAAATGTCAGGGTTACCATCGGGATGCCCTGCTAAGCCTACTTCTTTAAATTGGTATTTTGATAATAGATCAGTCTTAAGAATATCTAGACTTGATGTAATATTACCTTTTTGATTTGACCCACCACCAATAACCAAAATTTTATTACAACCTGCTTTTTCAGATAAATCACCTATGTATTTTTCAAGCTCATTATTATCTTTTATTGTCCTTGCAGGAAGATGTGGAATAACATCAAATCCTTCATTAGTAAGTTTTTTTGCTGTATTAATTACACGTGATGAATTTTCATCAGGTAAGTAAGTAACATAAACAGCATTATCAGTGGAAATTAAATCCGAAAATTTACCATATTTTTCATAAACATTTGGCGTTGTTTCTATTGAATAATTATTTAAAAGCTTTTTAATATTAAATTCTTTTTGATTTCTATTCATATATATTTTATTGATTTTTATATTTTTAAATTGGATTTAAATGAAAAATTTAAAATTTACTATTATTACTTTTTATCAATTTAAGAAAAATCGTAATCTTGAAAAATTACAAAATTTACTAAAGGATTTTTGCTCATTTCATAAAATTAAAGGCACAATTTTACTTGCAGATGAAGGAATTAATGGAACGGTTGCTGGGTTAACAAAGCCCATTAAACTGTTAGAATTAGAGATACAGAAACTAGGATTCACAAGATTGGAATTAAAACGTTCTTTTTATGAACTCATGCCTTTTAATCGTTTAAAAATAAAAATTAAAAATGAAATTGTTACTTTTGATGGATCACAATTAGATGTTGAAAATCATTCTGGCAAGCATGTTGTTTTTAATGAATGGAATGCATTAATTGAAGATAAAAAAACAATAGTGATTGATGTGCGTAATAATTTTGAAGTAGAAATTGGTTCATTTGAAAGATCAATTAATCCTAAGACTAAAAATTTTTCAGAATTTAAAAAATATGTAGATAAAAACTTATCAGAAAATAAAAATATGAAGATTGCTATGTATTGTACAGGAGGAATAAGATGTGAAAAAGCATCATCTTATATGCTTAACAAGGGCTTTAAAAATATTTTTCAATTAAAGGGGGGTATACTTCAATATCTTGAAGATATATCAATCAAAAAATCAAAGTGGCAAGGAGAATGTTTTGTTTTTGACAACAGGGTATCTATTAAAAATGAAATGGCATCAGGTACGTATGAATTATGTCATGCCTGCCGCAATCTTCTTGGTCTTGAAGATCGTTTATCAAAAAATTATGTTAAAGGAATTTCCTGCTCCAAATGTATTAACAAAATATCAAAAGATAAGATATTGAAACTTAAAGAAAGAAATAAACAAATAGAAATTTCTAAAAAGAAAGGTCTTTATAATCCTTATATTAAGTATACTCCCTCTGATTTTTCATAAAAAACTTTATTTCATTATTATTTGAATATATAGGCACTTTATGGCTAAAAAATCATATGCTTTAAAACAACTTCTTCCCGAAGAAAATCCAAAAACAGGAACAAAGTATATAGTTCGAAAACCAACAAAAGGTTTAAAAGCTTCTGAAAAACTACGTGTTAAAAAATATGATCCAGTTTTAAAAAAACATGTTTGGTTTGTTGAAAAAAAAATGCCTCCTCATAGTAAATAACTTATTTATATTTTTTAAAAAAACTTTTCTATGAAAAGAAATAAATAAAATTACTCTGTTGGAGTAGTTATCTGTTTTCGAGATCGATTAAGTGATTTTTCTAGTTCTTCATATGTACACAAACCAATATCCATTGGACTTTTTGATTCCAAAACAGCTTCCCGATAAGTACCTGCACGAATTGTATCCACGGTATTTTTTGTTGAGCCAGTAAGTTTTGCAATTTGTGAACTACTCAGTTCTGTCGGATATCGCTTAATTAGCCAAAGAATTGCATATGGTTTTTCTTGACGAAGAGAAATGGGTGTATACTTTATATCTTTTTTTCTTGGAGGTAAATTGTCAATTGTTGTTGATGAAATTAATTTCAATTGAGCATTTGAATCATTTTCGCAACGTGTAATCTCTTCTTTAGTTAACTGATTATTATCAATTGGGTCATAACCTAGCATTCCTGAAGCAACATCTCCATCAGCAATACCTTGAACCTCAAGTTCATGCAGGCCACAGAATTCTGCAATTTGTGTAAAAGTTAGCCTTGTTTTTTCAGTTAACCATACAGCAGTAGCTTTTGGCATAAGGGGTAGCGTCATAATTTATCCTTTAAATTAAAATCTTGTATATAAATTGAAACATTAAAAATATATATAAAATTATTATTTTATGAACAGTTTTTTAGAATTTGAAGAAGATAAAAAAACAATTAAATCAATAAATTTAGATAATTTTAGTATAGAAGATTTGGAAGAATATATTGATGGTTTAAAGTTGGAAGTTAAGAAAGCAGAAGAAGAAATTAAGCAGAGAATAAAAACAAAGGGGGAAGCTCAGAAATTCTTTAAATAATTACTTAGTTAATTTTAAGCCCTTAAATCTTTTTTCAAAACGAGCAACCTGACCTTCAGAGTCATTAATATTGCCTTTTCCACCTGTCCATGCTGGATGTGATTTTGGGTCAATTTCTAATTTTAATGTATCAGAAGCCTTTCCCCAAGTTGAACGTGTTTTAAAGGTTGAGCCATCAGTCATGACAACTTCAATTTCATGATAATCTGGATGTATATTTTTTTTCATTAATTGAACCTTATAGTTATTAATATTTGAAAGTAAAGTTAGATTATTTCAAGTTTTTCTTGAATTATTTCATGAATATTTGAATTTGAAACTAGGATATCTTTGGAGTGTATATCCCAAGATTCTCCATTTGGTTGAGATACTCTCCCTCCTGCTTCTTTAACAAGCAGTACCCCGGCAGATACATCCCAGATATTCAGATTGCGTTCCCAATATGCATCTAGTTTACCAGCTGCTACATATGCTAGATCAATAGATGCTGCCCCCATCCTTCTTAATCCTGCGCAATTTTTAGTTATTGCGTCAATCTCTTTTAAATATTGAGGATAAATTCTATCCATATGAGGAATGCCAGTGCCTATAATGCAGTCTATAATATCTTGCCTTTTAGATACACGCAATCTGTTATTGTTGCACCAAGACCCTTTACCTTTTGAAGCCCAGAAAAAATCATCTAAAATTGGATTATAAATTACACCATCAGTAATTTCTTCATTTATGATTTTAGCAATAACGATGCCAACAAGGGGTATGCCGTGAATAAAATTTGTTGTGCCATCAATTGGATCGATGACAATCATTTCTTCATTGCCTATTATTTTTCCACTTTCCTCAGTAATGTATGTAGCTTCAGGATAGTAATATTTTAATGTGTCTATAAGGATTTGTTCAGTTTTCAAATCTGCATTGGTTACAAAATCACCAAGGCCCTTTGATTGTATTTGTAAATTTTCAATTTCACCAAAATCACGTAATAAGTACTTTCCAGCCTTTCTAACTGCTTTTTCAAAAATATTTATAACTGGGGGTTGAATTTGCATTTTTATTTTTTCGCCTTTTCGACATAGCTTGAGTTAAGTGTATTAATCACTACAATATCACCAACTTCAATAAAAGGAGGAACAGAGGTTTTGATATTTCTCTCAAGAACAGCAGGTTTGTAGGATGAAGCAGCAGTTTGACCTTTAATAACAGTTTCAGTCTCTACAACTGCAAAACTAACATGACCAGGGAGAATAATTGAAACAGGTTGTGACCCATATAATTGAATAGTAATAATGTCATTTTCTTTTAAAAATTTTGATTGCATTTCAGTAATAATGTCTGCTCTAATTTCAATTTGATCAAAATTTTTTTTATCCATAAAATAATATTTATCATCGGCACTGTATAAATATTGGCATTCTTTTTCATCTAAAATTGCTCGCTCTATACTTTCTGAAGAACGAAAACGTTCATTTTTTTTTGTTCCTTCTGTTAGCCCTTTCATTTCAACTTGAAGATATGCACCCCCTTTACCTGGTTGTGTATGTTGTGTTTTTATTACTCGCCAGAGTTTGTTATGAATTTCCAAAATATTTCCAACTTTAATTTGATTGCCTTCAATTTTCATTTTGTTCCTCTTCGATAAAATAATACTTTATTAATACAATTTATTTTATATTTTTTTCTATTTTTAATTGTAAATTTTTTGTTTTGGAAAGGTCTACTATATTAAATTTAGGATTTATTAAGACTTTATTTAATTTGGCAATTTGTTTTAATCTTTTTAATGTTTCGTTATTTGCATTAACTTTTATATAGCTAACTTGATTTTCTACTAAATCTATAAATAAACCATAATTTTTTTTGCTATCCACATATATTCTGTAATTTTTTGATGTAAATCGTGTAAGCAACAATCGCTGCAGTTCTTGCAACCAATGAATTCCAAAGCCATTTATCAAAAAATACTTTATGAATAAAATTGGAACTTTATTATTCTTTTTACAAATTGAAATAATTTCTGATGCTTGGTTGTAGGAGTTAATATTAAAGCAATTGTTTTTTAGAGGCACTTACAATAATTTTTTAAAATCTTTGAGTGTATCAATCATTCTATTAGAAAACCCCCATTCGTTATCATACCAAGAGAGAATACGACAAAATTTTTGGTTAAGTACTTGTGTTTGGGTTAAATCAAAAATAGAACTGCTTTCATTATGATTAAAGTCAATAGACACTAACGGCAAATTATTTACTGTAAGGATATTTTTAAGATTTGATGATTTAGATGCTGCAACCATAGCGTTGTTGATTGCTTCTATAGAAGTTTTCTTTTTGCTAACAAAAGTAAAATCAATTAGAGATACATTTGGAGTAGGAACTCTTATAGCTGTTCCATCAAGTTTACCTTCTAACTGTGGCAAAACCAAACTTAAAGCTTTTGCGGCACCAGTTGATGTGGGTATCAGAGAACTAGATGCTGTTCTAGCTCTTCGTAAATCGCTATGAGCTTGATCAACAGTACGTTGATCACCCGTGAAACTATGTATAGTAGTCATGAATCCTGTTTCAATGCCTACAACCTTATCTAAAACCATCGCAACTGGCGCTAGGCAATTTGTTGTGCAGGAGCCATTAGATATAATAGAATGTTTTTTATTCAGAATTTTATTATTTACTCCTTGAACAATTGTCGCGTCAACATTTGAAGCTGGTGCGGATATAATTACTTTTTTAGCGCCCGCATTGATATGTGCTTGTGCCTTTTCTTTAGATGTAAAAACACCACTGCACTCTAGTACAACATCAATATTCATTTTTTTCCATGGAAGTTTATTCGGGTCACCTTCGGAGCAAAATATTATATTTTTGTTATTATATTTTAGCCCATTTTTTGTTTTGCTAATTTTAATAGGTAATTTTCCGTGTATGCTATCATATTGCAGCAGATGAAGACTAGATTCCAAGTTTCCTAATTCATTAATAGCAACAATGTCGATATTTTTAATTTTTTTTTCAAGAAAGGCTCTAAATACTAATTTACCAATTCTCCCAAAACCATTTATAGCCACTTTCATATTTAATTTTTCTCCATTTTCTCTTTTATTAATTCAACCAAAGCATTGGATGTAATGGCAAAATGCTCATATAGTTTTTTATATGGGCCACTTGCACCAAATGCTTTCATTCCTATAAAGTTTTCACTAGGAATGTATCTCTCCCAACCATTTATCACGCCTGCTTCAATAGCAAATCTTGGCTTATTACCCAATATATTTAATTTATCTTCATCAGTTTGTTTTTCAAAAATTTCCCAACTCGGAAAGGAAACAACTCTTATGTTTATTTTTTCTTTTGCTAAAATAACTGAGCTTTGACAAGCAATTTCAACTTCAGAGCCAGTAGCCAATATAGTTGCTGCATATTGTTGATGATTAATAATTGGAAAAGCACCTTGTTGAACAATATTTACATTATTTTTTTTTCGAAGCATTGGAAGATTTTGTCTTGTTAGAACTAATAATGTGGGAGCCGATGATTGCAATGCGTACTCCCATGCCTCCATAGTTTCAATAATATCGCTTGGACGAATCACGGTTAAATTTGGCATAGCTCTTAATGAAGCAAGATGTTCAACAGGTTGGTGAGTCGGCCCATCTTCTCCAAGACCAATTGAATCGTGCGTCATGACGTAAATTACAGGAAGTTTCATTAATGCTGCCAATCTTATTGATGGCCTGCAATAATCTGTAAAAACTAAAAAAGTACCTCCATATGGTTTGATTCCACCATGCAAAGCCATACCATTCATTATAGATACCATGCCGTGTTCTCTGATTCCGTAATGAATATACGTACCCGAAAATTTTTTTTTGCTAATAATTTCCATATTTTTAGTTTTTGTATTGTTGGATCCTGTTAAATCAGCCGAACCACCAATTAAATTTTTCATCAAAGGAGTAATTATTTCAAGAGATAGTTCACTAGCTTTTCTTGTTGCACAGTTTGTTTGATTATTGAAATGATTATCTTTGAATTTTACTATGACTTCTTTTACATTGGTTCCCAATAATTTGGAGAAAAATTCTTTGTACTGAGGTGATGACTTTAGCCGATGATTATGTTTACCCCAAGCAGATTTATGACTTGCAGTCCTTTTATAAAAATTTCTCCACGTTTCAACCAAGTCATCAGGAAGTTCAAAAGTTCCATAAGGCCAATTTAAATTCTTTCTAGTTAATTCTATTTCTTCCTCTCCAAGTGGAGAGCCATGAGAGGATGAATTGGATTCTTTGTTGGGTGATCCAAAACCAATTTTGGTTTTACATGATATTAACGTAGGAGAAAAATTTTTTTTAGCTAAAGAAATAGCATTAGAAATTTCTTCATGATTATGGCCATTAATACTCAGCGTATTCCAGCCATATGATTCATATCGTTTTATAGTATCTTCTGAAACAGATAGATCAGTAGGTCCATCAATTGAAATTGAGTTGTCATCAAAGAAAACAATTAGTTTTGATAAACCTAAATGACCTGCCAAACTACATGCTTCATGACTTAAGCCTTCCATTAAACATCCATCACCGACAAAAACGTAAGTATAGTGATCAATTGTTTTTATTCCAAATTTACTAGAAAGGATTTGCTCCGCTAAAGCAAAACCCACACCGTTAGCAAGACCTTGCGCTAATGGACCGGTTGTTGTCTCTATACCTTCAAGTTCACCATATTCAGGATGGCCCGCCGTAGGTGATCCAACCTGACGAAATTTTTTTAAATCTTTTAAAGAGATATCCTTGTAGCCTGTTAGGTATAATGCTGCATATAAAAGCATAGACCCATGCCCATTAGAAATAATTAGTCTATCACGATCTAACCATCTAGGATCATTCGGGTCAAATTTTAGATGATCCTTATATAAGACTGTGGCTATATCAGCCATGCCCATGGGCATGCCAGGATGGCCCGAATTGGCTTGTTGAACAGCATCCATGGCAAGAAACCTTATACAATTTGATAATTGTGATAGATTCGAAGAATTTGATTGATTAAATGACAAAATACCTCTTTAAAAATTAGCTTTTACACTAATATTTGCTCTCATTAAAGTGACATTTTAAATAAATGAAACTATAAATAATAATGGACATTTTAAAGAGAATTGAAATTTTAAAAAATAAAATGATTCAAGTGGAAGAATTAGTGGATGATTTACTTCTGACTTTGGAAGCAAAGCAAAATAAAATATATATTAAAGAAAATAAAATTTTACAATTGAAAGAAGTGGTAAAAAAAAATGTTGATAAAATTGATTCAATGATAGATGAGTACAATGCCAACTCTTAAGACTGAAATTCTTGGTTCTATTATTGAAATTAATTACCAAGAAGCTGAAAAAGAAAAATTAGAGCGCCTAATCAGTAAACTTAGAAAGAGGATAAGTGAGTTTAATCATAATATTAGACAAATAAGTGACAGTAAAATCATTTTTCTTGCAGCACTAAAAGCTGAAGATCATCTTGAGGAGATTGAAAACCTTTTAGAAAAAAAAGATAAAGAAAAAAAAATAAGCAATGATCAAAAAAATATAATTAATAACTTAACAAAAGAAATTATATCGCTCAAAGATCAGATTAGCAAATTGGAATCACATAAATCATCTTATGAAGAGATAGATTTTAAAACTTTAAAAAATATTAATACAATTGAAGATCATTTAGATAAAATATTGCACAAAATTTTAGCCACTAATAAGAATGGATCTTAGTATTGAAAAAAAAAACCAACGCAAATTAGCAGCAAAAAAAAGATTACTTATCCATCAATCGTTCAATAATCGTTTTGTAGATTTTAATAAATTATTGCAAAAAAATAAATGGTTTAAAGAAGGAAAAATTATAGCTAGTTTTTTATCTATCAAAACTGAAATTTCCACTAAATCTCTTAATCAACTTATTTGGAGATCAAAAAAAACATTATGCTTGCCTGTTATTAAACATGATAGTGATTTACTATCTTTTCATAGATACATAAAAACAGATAAATTAATTGTTGGTAGATTTGGCGTCATGGAACCTGATAACAATTCTGAGTGTTTGCCCGATGTTATGTTTGTTCCTTGTTTGGCTTTTGATTTATTTGGATATCGGCTTGGTTACGGCGGAGGCTATTATGATAAAACACTTGCATATTTTAATTCACTTAAAAACACATTTACAGTTGTTGGTTTGGCATATGATAATCAAAAAGTGGATGAAGTAATTCATGATGATTTAGATCAAAAATTAAACTATATTTTGACTGAAAAACAATTATACAAAATATTGTGAAAATAGTGTTTATAGGAGATATCGTTGGACGATCTGGAAGAGAAGCGGTTAAAGAAAATATTTTTGAATTAAAAAAAAAATATGTGCCTGATGTAATAGTGGCAAATGCAGAAAATGCAGCTTCTGGATACGGATTAACCAAGAAAATTGCATTGGAGTTATTTCAATTAGGCGTGAATGTAATCACACTTGGTAACCATGCTTGGGATAAAAGAGAAATGCTGTCTTATATTGAAGAATGTCCAAAAATTATAAGACCTATAAATTATCCTAAAGGTGTTCCTGGGAGAGGGGAATATAAATTTGTATTAGAAGACGGAAGATCAATAATAGTTATACAGGTTATGTTGAGGTTATTTATGAACATGTCTCTTGATGACCCATTTGCACTGGCTAAAGGAAGGCTGCAGTCAGAATTTATAGGATCAACTTGTAATGGAATACTAATTGATATGCATGGAGAAGCAACATCAGAAAAAAATGCTTTTGGTCATTATGTTGATGGAAAAGTAACAGCTGTGCTGGGTACTCATACTCACATTCCAACTGCTGATGCAAAAATACTACAAAATGGGACAGCATATCAAACAGATGTAGGTATGTCGGGTGACTATAATTCCGTCATTGGAATGGATAAGGAAAATCCTATACATGGCTTTACCAAAGGCTACCGTTCTGAAGGAAGATTTACGCCCGCGAATGGTAAAGGAAAATTGTGTGGAGTATATATTAAGAGTAATGATACAACTGGATTAGCTGAAAAAATTGAGATGTTTCAGTTATAAATTTACACATATTCGACACAATATTGGTTTAAATCATTTCTCTAATTAAATTGCTTTACTGGTAACGACTAAGATATTTATATAGATAGGTTATGGCAGGCCACTCGAAGTTTAAAAATATTATGCATCGTAAAGGTGCGCAGGATAAAAAAAGAGCGAAAATATTCTCTCGCCTTGGAAGAGAAATTTCAGTTTCTGTAAAAACCGGAGGCTCAGATCCAGAAAGCAATATTCGCTTACGCTCAGCCATTATCGCAGCTAAAGCATTAAATATGCCGAAAGATAATATTGAAAGAGCTATCAAGAAAGGCGATGGCAATGACCCTGATTCAAATTATGAGGAAGTAAGATATGAAGGATATGGTCCCGATGGTATCGCTATAATTGTGGAGGCTATGACAAACAATAAAAACAGAACAGCAGCTGAGATCCGCTCAATTTTTAGCAAATCAGGTGGTAATCTTGGAGAAAATGGGAGTGTGAGTTTTGGTTTTAAACGTTTAGGAACTATTACTCTAGAAAAAAAATTAGCATCAGAGGAAGAATTATTTGAATTTGTTGTAGAACATGGTTCTAAAGACTTGGAGTCAAGTGATGACGAACATATTATATATTGCGATCAGACAAATTTGCAAATTCTTAATGAA
Source organism: Alphaproteobacteria bacterium MarineAlpha5_Bin3 (assembly GCA_002938255.1). GTDB lineage: Bacteria > Pseudomonadota > Alphaproteobacteria > HIMB59 > MarineAlpha5-Bin3. Next base: position 18,804 of record PTLB01000001.1, read on the forward strand.
AAAATAATCTCAAAGTTTGGGCAGACAACTTCGTCTGAATTAATTTGGAAAAGTGAAAATACTAGAGAAGTAGAAAAAGAAACTGCAGAAAAATTATTTAAATTATTAAATTCATTAGAAGAAAATGAAGATGTACAAAATGTTTCTTCTAATTTTGAAGTAAGTGAAGAAATTCTTGCATCACTAACATGAATAGAAAGGAAACTTAATGCCTGATAAAGCTTGGAAAAAAAGGGAAAGAGATGTTGCCGGTTATTTTAATGGTATACGAACATCGCTTAGTGGAGGGAATAGCAAAGTTACCAGAGCCGATGTTATACATGACAGTCTTTTTATTGAGTGCAAATTACGTGCAAAACATACTGTTATATCATTATGGGATGATACTGCTAAGTTGGCTAAATTAGAAGGTAAGACACCAGTGATTGCATTATGTGAAAAAAATCGCCCTGGTTTTTGGATCATGGTTCACAGTAGTGATTTGGATGAACTGAAAAAAATAAATAAGAATGATGAGGTTTAGTTTTATATGAAAGAATTATTAATTTCAGGGAATTTGACAGCAGGAGTAATAGACTTTTCTTTATTATCTCTTTTTTTAAGAGCAGATTTGGTCGTTAAGTCTGTTATAATTATATTAATTATATCCTCAGTTTATTCATGGACTGTAATAATTAGCAAAATTGTTAGAATGAGACAATTGAAGCAGCTTGACAGTGAGTTTGATGAAATATTTTGGTCTGGAAATTCCTTTGAAGATTTATACGATACCTTTAATTATAATCAAAAGGACCTAAAATCAAAAATTTTTTGTTCTGCCATTGCCGAATGGAAAAAGAGCAATAAAGATGTTGGAAGGATGCAAGCATCAGGATTAAATTCTTTAAAAGAAAGAATGAGCAGGTCTATGCAAGTAACTTTTAACAAAGAATCAGAAATTATAGAAAAAAATTTAACTTTTTTAGCAACATGTGGATCAACAGCTCCTTTTATAGGTTTATTTGGTACAGTTTGGGGAATTATGAATAGTTTTCAATCCATATCAATAGCACAGAATACAAGTCTTTCTGTAGTTGCACCTGGAATTGCAGAGGCTCTTTTTGCAACAGCACTAGGACTCTTCGTGGCAATACCTGCAGTTGTGGCATATAATAAAATTTCGAGTGATTTATCGAAATATTTTGTTTCTTTAGAAACTTTCATGGATGAATTCACGACTATATTTTTTCGCCAATTGGAAAGTAAATAAATTGTTAAACTCAAATCAACATAATTATAGAAGAAAAAAACGCTATACCCAAATGAGCGAAATAAATGTTACGCCATTTGTTGATGTGATGCTCGTTTTATTAATAGTTTTTATGGTTACAGCGCCTCTTTTAACAGTTGGTATACCAGTTGATTTACCCAAAGCTAAAGCTAATGCATTGACTGATCAAAAAGATCCAATTGAAATTACAGTTAAGTTAGATGGTTCAGTATATTTGGGAGAATCTATTGTTGAAGTTGAAAATTTGATACCAAGATTGAATGCTATTGCCGATCAAAATACTGAAGCAAGAATATATGTTAGAGGGGATAGAGTTGTAGCCTATGGCAGGATCATGGAAATTATGTCCATTATAAATTCTGCAGGATATATTAAAGTTGCATTGGTGACTCAAAATCCAACTGATTAAAAGGTGTGAATCAATTAACATTAGAAAAAAATAAATTATTTTATTATTTAGAAAATATCAAAAGTGAAAATTTAGGTTTTTCTTTTTCTTTATTATTACATTTGCTTCTTTTACTTTTTGCGATTGGTTTACCTAATTTTTTTGACCCACAACCAATCAGCATTCCAACAATCATACCCATTGAAATTATTAATATATCAGAAGTAACCTCTATTCCTAAAAAGATTAATGAAATAAAACCTGCAGAAATTCAGCAAAAAAAAGTTAAAGAAAAAAAATTTAATTCTTCAGACATTCAGGAAATTCAAAAAGTTGATATTAAGGAAAAACCAATAATTAAAATTAAAAAAATAGAAAAAAAAGAAACACCTAAACAAGATATTGTTATTAAAGAAAAAAAAGAAATCCCAATAAAACTAAAAAAAGAAAAATTAAAAATAGACACCAATCAAGTTGAGAGTTTGCCAACAAAAAAAGTTAAACCTAAACTAAAACCTAAACCAAATCTATTAATTGAAGAAATAAAAAAACAACCAGAAGTTAAAGTAAAAGCAAAACTCAAACCTAATCCAAATCCTGTAATTATAAAACTAGAAAAAAAACCAGATGTTGAAATAAAGCCAAAACCTAAACCTAAGCAAGATCCAGAATTTATCATAGCCTCAATGCTAAAAGATTTACGTAATGAACGAACAACTCAGAAGATTGAAAATGAAAATGAGAAAAAAAAATCAGAAATAATAGAAAATCTAAAAGAAGAGTCTAGTAATGAAAATGCTCAATTAACAATTAATGAGATTGATTTATTGCGTCAGCAATTGTCTTCATGTTGGATAGCTCCCGCAGGTTCAGTTATAAAAAAAGGAATGTTCGTAAAAATTAAAGCAAATATTACTCGTGAAAGAAGAGTTTTTGAGAATATAGTTCATATTCATGCCACAAATATATCTAAAAATAATCCTTTTTATAAATCAATTACTGAAAGTGCTATGAGAACATTATTACATCCAAATTGCACACCTTTGAAATTGCCAGAAGACAAGTATGCAACTTGGAAAGAATTAACTATAACTTTAGATTATGTTTTGATGGGAGGTTAGTTGGTATTTTAATGAAGCAATTTATATTTTTTTTCTTTTTACTCCTTATTGGTTTTAAAGCTTTGTCTTTAGAAGTAACTTTAACTCAAGGTTCAATAAAACCTACACCCATAGCAGTAACTGATTTTTTTTCTAATGAGAAAAATATTGTTAAAGTTGGAAAAAATATTTCTATGGTTATTTCAGATAATCTTGAAAGATCAGGACTTTTTCTTCCACTTGATAATAAAGCCTTTATCCAAGATACTGAATCTCTAGCTAAACAACCACGTTTTGAAGATTGGAAAGTTATTAAAGCGCAGCATTTAATAGCGGGAAAAATTTTTAAAAAAGAAAATAAAATATCTGTTGAATTTAGATTGTACGATGTTTTTTCTCAAAAGCAGTTGATAGGAAAAAAATATGAAACTTCAGAAAAAAATTGGAGAAGGGTAGCCCATATAATTTCCGATGCTATTTTTGAAAGAATTACTGGTGAAGGAGGCTATTTTGATACACGTATTGTTTATGTTGCTGAAACAGGGTCTAAAGTAAATAAACAAAAAAGACTTGCCATTATGGATCAGGATCAGGCAAACCATCGATTTTTAACAGATGGCTCATACTTAGTTTTAACCCCTCGCTTTTCTCCAAACTCACAAAAAATTACATATATGTCTTATGTAAATAGAAAAAAACCCCGCGTATTTATTTTCGATATCGAGACTGGTCAACAAGAAATTGTAGGAGAGTTTCCTGGCATGACATTTGCTCCACGTTTCTCCCCAGATGGGAATAAAATTGTTTTGTCGTATTCTGATCCAGAAGTTGGAAATTCAGAAATTTATATTTTGGATTTGGCAACAAGAGTTTCGAGACGTATAACTAACAGTTCAGCAATAGATGTGTCTGCTAGTTTTGCCCCAGATGGCAAACAGATAGTTTTTAATTCTGATCGTAGTGGTCGAAGACATTTATATATTGCAAGTTTAGACGGAAAAAATGTGAAAAGAATTAGCAGGGAATCAGGTAGTTATTATACACCTGTGTGGTCACCAAGAGGAGACATGATAGCTTTTACTAAACAACAGGGAGGACAATTTTATATAGGAGTAATGGAAACGAACGGCTTAAATGAAAGGATGATTGCAAAATCTTTCCATGTAGAAGGCCCAACATGGTCTCCTAATGGTAGATATCTAATGTATTTTAAGGAAGAAAGAACAGCTGAGGATGGCAGCGGTGGGGAATCCAGTTTGTATTCAATTGATTTAACCGGCTATAATGAACGCAAAATAATTACTCCGCTTGGGGGATCTGATCCTGCATGGTCACCTTTAATGCATTAGTTTTTTATATTTTATTATATTTTTTTTATATATTTACTAAATAATTATGCGAAATAAGGAAAAAGATGCTAACAGTTCTAATTAATTAATGTAGAAGACCAGCTATTATAGGGAGTTAAGAAATGTTTTATAAGATTTTATTATCAGTTTTTATGGTGGCGTTTATAGCCGCTTGTTCTACTACGCCTAAAGGCACAGCTGATTCATCAGGAAGTGGATCATCTGGAACATCTAGCATAGACCCTTCATCAGGAGACGCTGCTATATTGGATGACCTAATTAATACACCTCTAGGTGGACCATCAAGCGCATCTGCTTCAGCTTCAATTAAACCAGGTTCTCAAGAAGATTTAATTGTAAATGTTGGTGATAGAGTGTTTTTTGCATATGATAGTGCTGAGTTAGATGCGGACGCTCAGGAATTACTTCTATATCAAGCAACTTGGTTCAAGGAACACGATATACAATCAATAACAATTGAAGGACACTGTGATGAAAGAGGAACAAGAGAGTACAACTTGGCTCTAGGTGAAAAAAGAGCGCAAGCAGTTAAAAATTATTTAAATGGTTTGGCAGTATTTCCTGTCATAAATACTTTAAGTTATGGTAAAGAAAGACCTGCTGTAGTTGGCTCAAATGAAGGTGCATGGAGTCAAAATAGACGTTCAGTAACTAAAGTTAACTAATATAAATTCCTTAAACTTATTCAGGCGCTGACTTATTTCAAGTTAGCGCCATATTTTTGTCCTAAAATTAATATAAGCGAATAACGTGTTTAGATATTTTGTTTTTATTTTAATTTTGCTTTTTGTAGGTCCATCATACTCAGAAGATTCTTTTTTAACTTTAAAACAACAATTGGATAGGTTGCAAAGGGAAGTTAGCGATTTATCCAAATCGGTTTTTGCAGGTTCTCGAGATGCCCAAAGTGAACAAAAAAAACAATCAGAAACATCTCCTAATCTAACTGCTCTAACTGCGTTTGATTTAAGAATTTATGATTTAGAAAAAGATATTAAAAGATTGAATAAAGATTTTGAAGAGTTAATTTTTCAAATTGATGATTTGAAGATTCTAATGGATGAATTAACTTTAAGTTTGGATACAAAATTTACAAACAATCAAGAAATATCTGAATTAGATCATACAACAACTCAAATAGAGATAAATAAAGAAGAAAGTAATTTAATAGTGAATGAAAATAGTTTAGGCGATCTTGTGACAAGTTCAGAAAATCTTTCTGATGAAAATGATGGATTAGTTTTAAAAAGCGATGATAAATCGAATATAAACATTAAGCAAAGCCCTGAAGATGAATTTCAGCAAGCCATTGGTTTAATAATGTCACAAGAATATGATGATGCAATAATTTCCTTAAAAAAATTTATTGATAATAATAAAGAAAGAAATCTTGCGGGTTCTGCTCATTATTGGTTAGGGGAAATTTATATATTTAGAAAGGAGTATCGTGAAGCTGCAATAGTTTTGTTAGAAGGATATCAAAAATATCCCAATAGTGTAAAAGCACCAGACATGTTGTATCAACTTTCAGAATCTTTGATTAATATTGAAAAAAATACAGAAGCTTGCAATATGCTTAAAACATTATCAACTGAATATCCAGAATATAAACTACTAGATAAATCCCAAGTTAGAATTTCAGAATTAGGATGCATCATTGCTGTAGAGTGAAAATTACACAATCTTGTTTTAATCTAATTTTAAAAAATTATTATTTATTTGAAAAGAAACCAAAGATTGCTGTAGCTGTATCAGGAGGACCAGATAGCATGGCACTTTTATTTTTGTTAAATGTATGGATTAAAAAAAATAAGGGATCATTAGTTGCATTAATAGTCGATCATAAGATCCGAAAAGACTCAGGCAAGGAAGCTAAAACGGTATGCGATTACCTGAAGAAACATAAAATTAGAAGCAAAATAATAAATATTAGTAAAAAAAATGTTTTAAAAAAGACAATGAGTGAGGCGAGGCAAAATCGTTTTTTGCAAATGGTTAGATATTGCAAAAAATATAAATTTCTACACCTATTTTTTGGACATCATAACAATGATAATATTGAAACATTTTTACTTAGAAAAATTGCAGGAAGTAATTTTGAAGGTTTGAGATCTATGCAACATAAAACAATTATAAATGGTATTCAAATTTTGAGACCTTTATTAACATTTAATAAATTGGCAATAATAAGATTTAATAAATCTAATAATATTGAATATATTGAAGATCCTAGTAATGATAATCTAGACTATAGTAGAGTTACTGTAAGAAAATTTTTACTACAAGAATCAACCCATATTAACAATATTGAAAAAGATTTTAATTTAATTCAAAAATACTATCCATTTTATAAACAGAAATTGTTTCAAAATTTTCATAAAATAAATACTCATACATTTAATGATGAGATAGTTGTTAATTATAAAAAATTTGCAATGATAGAAAAAGAAATTAAAATTAAAATTATAGAAATAATATATAAATTTTTGATGCCAAGAAGAAATATCTTAAGATATGCTAAGGTTATTAAGGCGCTTGATTTGATTGAGAAAAAAAGTTCTATTACTACTAATCTTGCAGGAATGCATATTAATAAAGGTAATGTTTTCATTAGTTTTATGCTATAAAACATCAAAAATTATATTTCCTATTGTGTTTTTACAATTAATTCCTATTTATATTAAACTAATAAATAATGAAAAATATTACTAAAAACATCGTCTTATGGATTATTGTTGGGTTGCTATTAGTTGCCTTATTTAATCTTTTTCAGGGCACTACTTCTAACAAATCTTATACTAAAATTTCTTTCTCTGATTTTATTATAGCTACAGATACAGGCAATGTTTCAGAAGTAAATATCAGAGGTAATATAATAGAAGGTTATTTTGAGGATGGAAGGCCATTTTCAACATACTCTCCAAATTATCCTAATTTAGTAGATAAGTTAAGTTCAGCTGGAGTAAAAATTACTGCCGAACCTGCTGGTAAATCTATGCATCCTATATTGAGTGTATTACTTTCTTGGTTTCCCATGCTTTTATTAATTGGTGTGTGGATTTTTTTTATGCGTCAAATGCAAGGTGGTGGGGGAAAAGCAATGGGGTTTGGAAAATCAAAAGCCAAATTACTAAATGAAGCTGTTGACAAGGTTACATTTGATGATGTTGCTGGCATTGATGAAGCTAAACAAGAACTTGAAGAAGTTGTAGAGTTTTTAAAAGATCAAAAAAAGTTTTCACGTTTGGGTGGGAAAATACCAAAAGGAGCTTTATTAATAGGCCCTCCAGGAACGGGCAAGACATTGCTTGCTCGAGCAATTGCAGGAGAAGCAAGTGTTCCTTTCTTTTCTATATCTGGCTCTGATTTTGTTGAAATGTTTGTTGGAGTAGGAGCTAGTCGTGTGAGAGACATGTTTGAACAAGGTAAAAAAAATGCACCTTGTATTATTTTTATTGATGAAATAGACGCAGTTGGAAGACATAGAGGTGCTGGATTAGGAGGAGGAAATGATGAAAGAGAACAAACACTCAATCAATTATTAGTTGAGATGGATGGATTTGAAACAAATGCCGGGGTAATCATTGTAGCAGCAACAAATAGACCAGATGTTTTAGATCCAGCACTGTTAAGACCAGGACGATTTGATCGACAGGTTCATGTTCCCCTTCCTGATATTATAGGTCGAGAAAAAATTCTAAAAGTACATATGAAACAAATTAAGGCATCAAAAAAAATAGAAGCAAGGGTTATAGCAAGGGGTACCCCTGGTTTTTCAGGAGCAGATCTAGCAAATTTAGTTAATGAGGCAGCTCTTTTAGCTGCTCGTAAAAATATGAAATTAGTAACTGCTAAAGAATTTGAAGATGCAAAAGACAAAGTTTGGATGGGGGCAGAAAGAAGATCTAAGGTTGTAACAAAAGAAGATCTAGAGTTAACAGCATATCATGAAGCAGGACATGCAATTGCTGGACTTTACTCTCCTTTTAAAGATCCAATGCATAAAGTCACAATAATTCCAAGAGGTAGTGCTGGCGGTTCAACGTGGTTTTTGCCTGAACATGACAAAGACTTTGGTAGATTGAATGAATACAAAGATGATCTAGTGGTAACTTTAGGTGGGAGAATTGCTGAAGAACTAATTTTTGGTAAAGATAAAATATCAAGTGGTGCAGCTAGTGATATTCAACAAATAACACGAAGGGCTAGAGAAATGGTTACACGGTTTGGTATGAGCGAAGAAATAGGTACGATATCTTATGAAAGTAATAACGAGGAAGTTTTCCTCGGTCATTCAGTTACACAATCAAAAAATTTATCTGAGGAAACGGCAAATCTTATTGATAAGGAAGTTAAAAAATTGGTTGATGAAGCTACGATTAAATGTAGAAAAATTTTAACTGAACACCTAGATGAACTTCATATTGTAGCTAAAAGCTTGAAAGAATATGAGACATTAACATTAGATGAAATGAAAGATTTGATAAAAGGGATACCTCCCACAAGAGATGATTTTAATGATGAAGCGGAAAAGCAGCCTTCTGTTACGCCTTCTGTTCCTAAAACTAGTTCTAAAACTAGTTCTAAGGCTAGTCCACAAACTTCCTAATTATTAAAAACACTTTCTATTTATTTAATTTTTAAATAGAAGTGGATATGAAAAAAATTTTTGGTACTGACGGTATTCGCTGCATCGTCAATCAGGAGCCAATGACTACTGAAACTTGTTTAAAAATAGCGAAGGTGACAGGATATTTACTATCACATACTAATAAATACAAAAGAAGAGTTCTTATATCAAAAGATACAAGACTTTCCGGGTATTTATTTGAGCCCTTACTTACTGCAGGTTTTATTTCCATGGGAATGGATGTCGTCCTAGTAGGTCCATTGCCAACTCCAGCACTACCGATGTTGATTAGGTCTCTTAGAGCCGATTTGGGGGTAATGATTACCGCTTCTCACAATACGTATGAATACAATGGCTTAAAATTTTTTGATTCTGAAGGTTATAAATTTAATAGAACAATAGAAAAAAAAATTGAAAACATTATATCAAGTAAAACAAAGTATAATAAAATTATAAATTTAGGTAATATATCTGGAAAAGCCTTAAGACTAAATGATGCCCAGGGACGTTATTCAGAATATTTAAAATCTACTTTAAATAATAAAACTATATATAAAAATTTAAAAGTAGTTTTAGATTGTGCTAATGGCGCAACTTACAATGTTGCTCCAAATCTTTTTTGGGAGCTTGGATGTGAAGTTATTGTTATTAACAATATCCCTGATGGTAAAAATATTAATTTAGAATGTGGGGCGGTAAATGTTACAAGTTTATCCAAAAAAGTAATTAAAGAGAAAGCCGATATTGGTTTCGCATTTGATGGAGACGGTGACAGAGTGATTGCTGTTGATGAAAAAGGCTCTTTAATAGATGGAGATAATATTATTGCATTGTTTGCAGAAAGTTTTTTACAATTAAATCAATTAAATAAAATGACAGTAGTGACAACAGTAATGTCCAATTTGGGATTTGAAGAATTCCTCAAAAAAAAACTTGGTATAAAATTAATTCGCACAAACGTAGGCGATGTAAATGTTATCGAAAAAATGAAAAAACAAAAATATAGTTTAGGCGGAGAGCAATCTGGCCATATTATATTAGGGAACTATTTGGGCACTGGAGATGGTATATTGGCTGCTTTAAAGATTTTGGAAATATTTTATTTCAAAAAAATCAAAGCAAGCAAATTATTTGATTTATATGATAAATGTCCTCAGATTAAGATTAACATACCTATTAAAAAAATGATAAATAAAGAATTGCAAAGACGCTTAAACAAACTTAAGAATCAATATATAAAAACACATCCTGACTTACGTTTATTGGTACGAGAATCTGGAACTGAACCTCTGATAAGAATTTTAGTTGAGGGAAAGGATAAAGGTCAAGTAAAATCTATTTCTTTAAAACTTAGTTTAGACGTAAAAAGAATATTAAATGCCTAGAAACTTAATTCCAGAAGGTTTTAGAGATGATGTTTCAGAACAAGTGTTAACTGAACATAAATTTACAAATGAATTTATAAAACATTTCCAATGTCATGGATATGAATTGGTTAAAACTCCATTAATTGAGTTTTATGATAAAAGCTTTGGAGATAATTCATTTAATATCAAGGTAAAAAAAAATGAAAAAAGATTAATTTTACGTGATGACATTACTTTACAAATTGCAAGACTTTCATTTGCCCGTTTATCAAAAAAAAAAAGACCTTTAAAACTTTGTTATTATGGTGAAGTAGTAAGAAAACAAGGATCGATGCTTCGGCCTGAAAGACAGTTTTTACAAATTGGTGCTGAATGTATTGGTGAAAAAAATAATTTAGCTGATGTTGAGATGATGGATCTGGCCTATTCATCTTTAAAGCTTGTTGGAATAAAAAATATATTTATTGAAATTTCATCAAGAATTTTTCTTGATAAATTCTATAGTTCAATAAAAAAATCACAAAGGTTAAATGATATTAAGACACTAATTAAACAAAAAGATTTAAGCGGTCTTTTAAAATTAGTAGAAAAAAAAAATCATCAATATTTAAGGAATATTTTTTCTTGCACAGGTTTGTATAAAGATAAGGTTGGAAATTTAGAAAAATTAAAAATAGATAAAAATAATTCTCAAGAAATCCAGAATATAAAAGATATAGTAAGCAGTTTTTGTATAAATAATAAAGGAGCTAAAGTATTTTTGGATTTATGCGAAATAGATGATAAAAATTATCATAAAGGAATTCGTTTCACCTTTTTTTCAAACAATATTAGAGGAGAAATTGCCAAAGGTGGCAGATATTTTGCAAAAAATCTTGATCAAGAGGAAGAATCCACCGGATTTACTTGTTATATGGATACTATTTTGCGTGCTTCTTCATTTAAGCAAATTAACAAAAAGATAATGATAGAATTTAAATTGAGTAAAACTAAAAAGAAACAATTAATAGAAAAAGGTTATGTAATTGTTACACATTTTGGTGAAGCAAAAAATATAAAGAAAAAAGCCAAGGAACATAATTGTCAATTTTATTTAAATAATAATAATATAAAGTCTCTTTAAAATTTTATGTTTTATACAGTTATTGGAACTCAATGGGGTGATGAAGGGAAGGGTAAGATTGTTGATTGGCTATCATCAAAAGCCGATGTTGTTGTAAGGTTTCAGGGAGGAAATAATGCAGGTCATACCCTAAAGATTAAAGAAAAAATATTTAAACTAAATCTTCTCCCATCAGGAATCATTCGAGGAAAGCAATGCATAATTGGTAATGGAGTAATTTTAGATCCTTGGGCGTTGGAGGAAGAAATTCAAATATTAAAAAAACAAGGTATAGTGATAAATTCAAAAAATTTGCAAATTGCCGAAAACATATGCTTAATATTACCATTACATATAATCTTGGATGAAATAAATGAAAAAAATAGAGGGGAGGAAAAACTTGGCACAACTAAAAAAGGAATTGGCCCTGCCTATGAGGATAAAATCGGAAGACGTGCAATTCGTTTATGCGATCTGTCTGATGAAAAATTACTTAGAAAAAAAATCACCAACTTGATTTCTTTTCATAGTGTTCGTTTAATACATTTTGATAAAAAAATTAATGAGGCTGATTTAATTAATAAATTATTAAAAGTTTTTAATAAAATCTCTCAATATTTAGCTCCTACATGGAAAATATTAAATGATTATGGTAAGAAGGAGAAAATCATATTATTTGAAGGTGCGCAAGGAGCGTTATTAGATATTGATTTTGGAACTTATCCCTTTGTTACATCATCTAATACTTCGTCAGGTCAAATATTCGCTGGAACAGGGTTTGGTATAAAAGATAATCATCAAGTTTTTGGGATTACTAAAGCTTATACGACAAGAGTAGGCTCAGGTCCTTTTCCGAGTGAATTGTTTGATGAAATAGGAAATTATTTAGTTGTTAAGGGAAAAGAATTCGGTACGGTTACAAAAAGGAAGAGGCGATGTGGTTGGTTTGATACAATCTTGGTTAAACAAACAGTTCAAATTAATGGTGTGAGCAATATTATTTTAACTAAACTTGATGTCCTAGATGAATTAAATGAAATAAAAATATGTGTTGGCTATAAAATTGATAATTCTAATTATGATTATTTGCCGTTTAATGAAAATCTTCAACAAAGAATATTACCTATTTATAAGATAATTCCTGGTTGGAAATCTTCCACTTTCGGAATAACCGAATGGTCTGATTTACCTAAGAATGCCCAAAATTATATTAACTACATTGAAGAAGTCATTAAAACAAAAATTTCTATAATCTCCACAGGCCCTGAAAGAAGTCAAACAATTGATAGAAATAATATTTTAAGTAATATTTGAAATCTCTTTTTGTAATTTTTCGATTGCTTTTTCTTCAATTTGGCGAACTCTTTCACGACTAATATTGAACTGTTGACTTAATTCTTCAAGTTTTTTTGGTTTATCCCTTAATCGTCTAAGCTTAATTATCTCTTTTTCTCTTGGATTGAGAATTTTTAATGCTTCATTAAATAATTTTTTACGATGAAGATATTCATCTTTTTTTTCAAAGACTTTATCTTGTGCTTCGCTATCATCTACAATCATATCCTGCCATTCAGTATTCGCTTCATGACCAATTTGAACATTAAGGGATTGATCACCTGAAAAAAGTCTACCTTCCATATCTTTTACTTCTGCCTCCTTTACATTCAATCTGTTTGCAATTTCTCTAACATTTTCAGGTGAGAGACTGCCATCATCAATAGATCCCAATTGATTTTTTAATTTTCTCAAATTAAAAAAAAGTTTTTTTTGCGCAGCTGTTGTACCTATTTTAACTAATGACCAACTATGTAAAACATATTCTTGTATTTGTGCTCTTATCCACCACATTGCATAGGTTGCTAATCGAAACCCTTTTTCAGGGTCAAATTTTTTGACCGCTTGCATAATTCCAACATTGCCTTCTGAAATTAAATCCGTAACAGGTAGTCCATAACCCCTGTACCCCATAGCTATTTTTGCTACTAATCGTAAATGACTTGTTACAAGTTTATGTGCAGCTTCGGCATCTCCATGCTCTTTGTATCTTTTTGCAAGCATATATTCTTCTTCCGCTGTAAGGATCGGAAACCTTTTAATTTCTTGTAAATATAAAGAGAGACTTCCCTCTGATGACAGGATAGGTAAATGCATGGCCGCCTATTATCACAATTAATATTTAATTTTAATATTTAACTACGAAATTTAGTAAATCCTGCATATCTTGTGGTAAATTACTATTAAATTCTATGTATTTCTTGGACTTTGGATGAATAAAACCTAAATGAAAGGCATGAAGAGCTTGCCTATTAAAGTTTTTTAAAATTAAAAACTTATTAAAAGCATCTTGATTTTTCCCAAATTTATTCATCTTATTTTTTCCATAAATTTTATCCCCTACAATTGGACAGTTTATTGAGGCCATATGTAATCTTATCTGATGTGTTCTTCCAGTAGCTAATATGCATTCAATCAGACTTGCAATACCATAAATTTTTTTTAATTTAATACTTGTTTTTGAATACTTGCCTTCTTCAATATTGTTTAATGACATTTTTTTTCTGTTAATTCGATGCCTCTCAATGTACCCTTCAATTGTTTGATTTTGTGGCGTTCCCCAAACTATGGCATTATATTTTCTTGAAATGGAATGATCTTTAAATTGGTTTGCTAAATTTAAATGCGACTTATTATTTTTGGCAACAACCATTATGCCACTTGTTTCTTTATCTAATCTATGAACAATTCCCGGCCTGTTAGTTCTATCGAAGTTACTTAAATTATTATTTGTATGATTTAATAAAGCGTTGACTAAAGTGCCACTATTATTACCTGGGGCAGGATGTGTAACCATGCCAGCAACTTTGTTAATAATAATAATATCTTCATCTTCAAACATTATATTAAGCGGAATATCTTCTGCAATAAATTTTTCTTGTTTGGGAATATGTAAGTTCAAATCATATACTTCATCTTCTTTAACTCTATAAGATCCATTTTTTGCAGTCTCTCCATCTTTTTTGATATTATTATTATTGAGTAAAATTTTAATTTGGGACCTTGTAAAATTTGATAGCTTAGCTAATGCTTGATCAAGCCTTTTTGAGTTTTGTTCTTTATTTATCTTTATTTTACAACTATAAAACTTTTCCATGTCAAAAAACTTTATTCAATTTGTTGTAATAATTTTAGGCGTTTTCATAATAATAGCTTTTTTAGCTATTATTTATGGAATGTATTTAAAAATATCAAAATCATCTAATAATTTAATTAATACCCCATATATTTTTTCTACAAAACTTAATAATAATGAAAAAATACTGAATATTGAAGTAATAGATAAAAATAAACTTCTTATTTTAATTGAAAGTGCTGACAATATTAAAGGAGCGATATATGATATCGAAAATAATGAAATTATTAGGTTTATTGAGAGGTAAATATACAGTTGTTTAGAATGAGGATGAATTAATGGTGAAAACGAATAAAAATTTTACTTTTGAAGAGAACTTAAAAAAATTAGAAGATATAGTTGATCAACTTGAGTCTGGGGAAATAGATATAGAAAAATCAGTAGAATTATATGAAAAAGGAATGTTACTTAAAAATAATTGTGAGGCAAAGTTAAAAAAAGTAGAGCTTCAAATAAAAAAAATAAAGATGGAGAATAATAAAATTCAAAAGGAAGATTTTAAATAATATGAAATATAAATTTTTGGACCAAATTAATTTTCCTGATGATTTGCGTAATGTTTCAATTAACGATCTCAATCAAGTAGCAGAAGAATTGCGCCATAAGACTATAGAAGCAGTATCAAAAACTGGTGGACATTTGGGTGCAGGCCTAGGTGTTATTGAATTGACAATAGCACTTCATTATATTTTTGATACTCCTAAAGATAAAATTATTTGGGATGTGGGTCATCAAGCCTACCCTCATAAAATATTGACTGGTAGAAAACATCAAATTGAGACGTTGCGTAAAGAAAATGGTCTTTATGGTTTTGTTAAAAGAAGCGAAAGTGAATACGACACATTTGGTACAGCACATAGTTCCACCTCTATATCAGCTGGTTTAGGAATTAAAATTGCTCTAGAATTAAAAAAGGATAATTCAAAAGTTGTTTGTGTAATAGGTGATGGAGCCTTGAGTGCAGGAATGGCATATGAAGCATTAAATAATGCAGGAGCTATGAGTAAAGAGTTGATTGTTGTACTTAATGACAATGACATGTCTATTGATCAACCAGTTGGAGCTATGAGTTCTTATTTGTCCAAACTGTTATCATCAAATTCTTATTCAAATATACGATCAATAATTAAAAAAATATCAAATAAATTCCCAGATTCCTTTCAAAAGACTTTATATCGTGCAGAAGAATTCTCTAAAGGATTTCTATCTGGAGGAACATTATTTGAAGAATTAGGTTTTTTTTATTTAGGGCCCATAGACGGTCATAAGTTTGATCATTTAATTCCAGTGCTTAGAAATATTAAAATAAACAAAATAAACAAGCCTATTTTTTTGCATGTGATTACGAAAAAAGGTAAGGGATATAAGCCTGCGGAAGAATCTTTAGATAAGTTTCATGGTGTAAATAAATTTGACATTGTAACTGGCTCTTCATTGTCCAAGGTTAAGAAAAAATCATATTCACAAGTGTTTGGGGAGACCTTGTCAGATGAAGCTTTGAAAGATGAGAAAATTGTTGCTGTAACAGCAGCTATGGCTTCTGGAACGGGCTTGAATGTTTTTTCACAGCGGCATCCAAAAAAATTTTTTGATGTAGGAATAGCTGAACAGCATGCTGTTACTATGTGTGCAGGCTTGGCAACAGAAGGTTTTAAACCTTTTGCGGCAATATATTCAACTTTTCTTCAAAGAGCTTATGATCAAATAGTGCATGACGTAGCTATCCAAAAATTGCCAGTAAGATTTGCCATAGATAGGGCGGGTCAAGTGGGAGCTGATGGACCTACACATGCCGGATCATTTGATATAGCCTTTCTATCTACATTGCCAAATTTTATTATTATGGCAGCTTCAGATGAAACTGAGTTAATCCGCATGATAAAAACTTCTATATTAATTGATGATCGGCCATCTTCCTTTCGTTTCCCAAGGGGATCTGTGATTGGGATGAGTAATGAAAGCAATTTATCTCCCCTTGAAGTTGGCAAAGGACGTATGATTAAAGAAGGTCATTCAGTGGCTTTGATAAACTTAGGGGCAAGATTGGAAGCATGTAAGGAAGCGCTAGACATACTCAGTCCGCAGGGATGTAAGCCAACATTAATGGATGCACGATTTGCCAAACCTTTAGATACATCGCTATTGGATCAAATTTTCAATAATCATGAGTTTGTAATTACAATTGAAGAGGGCTCTATCGGGGGATTTAGTTCTTCAGTTCTTGACTATATTCATAACAAAAAAAATTCACCAACTAAATCTATAATAAAAAATATAATATTTCCCGATAAGTTTGTTAATCATAACACCCCTGAAAATCAATATAAAGAAATAGGTATGAATGCTGAGTCTATTGCCAATAAAATACTATCTTTAATGTCTTCTGAGGTAGTTCACTTTAGTAATTATACAAAAAAATAGTATATTTTGAAAAAAAGAGTTGATCTACTTTTAGTTGATAAAAATATTGTTGAGTCACGTACAAAAGCAAAAGCTATGATTATGGCTGGACAAATTTCAATTGATGGAAAAAAAGTTTTGAAAAGTGGTGAAACGTATGAAGAAGATGTTAACATTCATGTAACAAAATTACATCCTCAGTGGGTATCACGAGGAGCGCTGAAGTTGTGTCATGCAATTCAAAATTTCAATATTGAAATAGCTAACTTAGTTTGTCTAGATTTGGGCGCATCTACTGGTGGTTTTACAGAAGTGTTATTGTCAAAAAATGTAAAAAAAATATATGCTGTTGATGTTGGATCTAATCAATTACATGAAAAATTAAAAAAAGATCCTAGAATTGTTAATTTATCAAAAACAAATGCTAGATATTTAAATAAAGATATTATCCATGACATAATTGATATTATTGTTTGTGATGTAAGCTTTATCAGTATGAAAAAAGTTATTCAACCATCCCTCCAATTTCTTGACGAAGAAAATGGAGCAGTCATTGGTCTAATTAAACCTCAGTTTGAATCTAAAAAGAATGAGATAAAAAGAGGAGGTGTAATTGTTGATCCTGCAATTCATAAAAGAATATGTCATGAATATAGAGAATGGTTTACTTCTACATGCAATATGAAAGTCCAAAGAATTATACCAAGTCCAATAAAGGGCCCTAAAGGAAATATTGAATTTTTAATATACGCTAAAAAATAATTATCGGTAACGCAAGCAGTGATCGGCAAGTGTGGTTGCCATCATAGCCTCACCTACAGGAACAGCCCTAATACCTACACATGGGTCATGTCTTCCTTTTGTTGAAATTGTTGTTTCTTCTAAATGTGTATTAATTGTTTTCTTAGCACTTATTATTGAGCTTGTTGGTTTTACACAAAAACGAACTACAATATCTTGTCCTGTGGTTATTCCACCCAAAATACCTCCATTATTATTAGAAAGAAATATAGGTTTGCCATTTTGAATACGCATTTCATCAACATTTGAGATTCCAGATTCCGTAACACTTCTAAATCCATTCCCTATTTCTACCCCCTTAACAGCATTAATACTTATTAATGCTTTGGCCAAATCAGCATCTAATTTATCATAAACAGGTTCCCCCAGCCCTGCAGGCATTCCTTGGCATCTTAATTCAATTATAGCTCCTAGAGAAGATCCATCCTTACGTGCTTTTGAAATTATTTCTTCCCATTTAATTATTATTTTTTTATCTGGGCAAAAAAAATCATTTTTTAAAATAAAATCATCATTCCAGTTCTCATAGTCTATTTTGCTACTACCGATTTGTACTAAAGCTCCAGTGATTTTAAAATTATTTTTTATTTTATGTTCAATAATTTTTCTTGCAATACTACCAGCTGCAACCCGCATAGCTGTTTCTCTGGCACTAGATCTTCCACCACCTCTATAATCACGAATACCATATTTTGCCCAATACGTATAGTCAGCATGACCTGGGCGAAAGATATCCTTAATATCGGAATAATCTTTAGATCGCTGATCTTCATTATGAATTATTAAAGAGATTGGATGACCCGTTGTTAGACTTTCAAAAACTCCAGATAATATTTCTACCTGATCTTTTTCTTGTCGTTGTGTGGTAAATTTTGATTGACCTGGCCGACGTCTATCTAAATAAACTTGAATATCTTTTTCTGATAAAGAAATCTGCGATGGCACTCCATCAACAACACATCCTATAGCTTTTCCATGACTTTCCCCCCATGTTGTAAAACTAAAAATTTTTCCTGATGTGTTGGATGACATTATTGTCCTTTATCAAATTCACTTAAGAGCTCTGAAACTTTTATTGCCTCATCCACAGCAACCATTCCGACGGTGTGGTAACCACAATCAACATGCAGAATTTCCCCAGTTACAGCACTTCCTAGATCGCTTAGTAGATATAAGGCAGAGTTTCCAACGTCATCCTGACTAACATTTCTTTTTAAAGGTGCATTTAACTCATTCCATTTTAATATAAATCGAAAATCACCTATGCCAGTAGCAGCAAGAGTTTTTATTGGACCAGCACTAATAGCATTAACTCTAATATTTTTTTCTCCCATATCAACAGCTAAATATCTTACACTTGCTTCTAATGCCGCCTTTGCAACGCCCATAACATTATAATGTGGCATTACTTGTTCAGAACCAAAGTATGTTAATGTTAGAATTGAACCTCCCTCATTCATTATTGGTTCAGCAAGTCTACAGGCTTCAGTAAAAGAATAACAGGAAACATGCATAGTTTGATTAAAGTTTTCTGAAGATGTATTATAATATTTGCCTCGCAGTTCATCTTTATTGGAAAACCCAATTCCATGAACTAAAAAATCAATATCTCCCCATTCTTTTTTTATAATTTCGAAGGTATTTTCCATACTTAATGAATCAGTCACATCACATGGTATTAAAATAGAAGAACCTATACTCTTTGCTAGAGGCTCTACTCTTTTTTTAAGCGCTTCAACCTGATATGTAAAAGCAATTTCAGCACCCTCAGAAGCTATTTTTTTGGCTATGCCCCAAGAAATTGATCGATCATTGGCTACACCCATAATCAACCCTCTTTTTCCTTTCATGATCATTTTATTAATTTTTCTATAGAATAATAAATTTATTTTTTTTCTTACTTTGGTTTATATACTATTTATAACATCAATCGTCTAAAAAACATGTTTGAAAATAGAAACTTAATTCAACCAAAAAAAGATCCATTTCTTTTATTTGAAGAATGGTTTGAAGAAGCCAAGCTAAAAGAACAAAATGATCCTAATGCAATGAACTTGTCTACGATATCTAAAGATTTGAAACCAAGTTCTCGCATTGTTTTGTTAAAAAGTTTTGATCAAGATGGTTTTGTTTTTTATACAAACCTTCAAAGCAAAAAAGGAATTTCATTATTATCAAATTCTAATGCCTCTCTGACATTTCATTGGAAAAGTTTACTTAAACAAATTAGAATTGAAGGTAGGGCTCATCAAGTAACTAGTAAAGAAGCTGATGATTATTTCAACAGTAGACCGATGGAGAGTAGAATTGGTGCGTGGGCATCTAATCAATCAAGTGAACTTTCAGATCGACAAGAATTGATTGATAAAATTTCACTATATAAAAAAAAATTTCAACAAAATTCTATCAGCCGTCCTCCTCATTGGACAGGTTTTCGAGTTGAACCTAATCTGATTGAGTTTTGGAAGGATATGCCTTTTCGTCTACATGATCGAATAGAATACAAAAAAACTGATAATAAATGGATTTCAAGAAGACTCTATCCATAAATTATTTTTGGAGCCACTTTTTTAAAATCCATGAGCTAGAATTCGATTTATTATGTCCTCCAATTCCCCACAGTACTTCTACTTTTTTTTGTTCACAATATGCTTTTTCAGGTGAAGGCGTTGTATTGTGACTACGATCTCCACCATTGGCAAATTTTATTTTTTGATTTGGATACTTTTCAATAGCTTTTCTAATTCCTTCAACACATGTTTGGTCTGAGTCATCAAAAGAAATTACATCAATTACATTTTTTAGGGCACTCATAATTATTTTACGCTCCTCATAGGGCAAGAATTCTTTCCCCTTTTTTTGTACAAGCCAAGCATCAGAGTTTAATAAAACGACTACATCGCCATATTTTGAAGCATCTTTTATTAGGCCTATATGACCACTATGTATTGGATCAAAACCTCCGCTTACTAAAATAATATCATTCATATTAATCCCTCCATTTGCCAGGATTTTGAAGAAATTTTTCCAAGTTATGAATTTGTTCTTCTGAATATATTTTCTTTTTCTTTAGAAAATTTATTATGTCTTTCCATGTGCATAAAGAGTGAATTTTTACATCAAGAGATGATAATGGCGAATTGTTAATATCAAAAATGTCATAGTAAAAAACAACAAATATATCAGAAACTAATAGTTCAGCTTTTCTTAGTGCTTCAATAAAAATAACTTTACTTCTCCCATCGGTTGCTAAATCCTCAATTAAAATAGTTTTTTGATTTTTTTTAAAGCTACCTTCTATTTGTTGATCTTTACCAAATCCCTTAGTTTTTTTTCTAACATAAATCATTGGTTTTTGAAGTAACTCTGAAAAAAAAGCCGCATAGGGAATACCAGCAGTTTCACCTCCCGCTAAAATATCAAAATTAATGTTATTATTTTTAAAATATTCTATTGCGAGATTCAGAATGGTATTTCTTTCATTTACAAAAGAAATAATTTTTCTACAATCAACATATACTGGGCTTTTTAAACCTGATGTAAGGATAAAGGGATTTTCAAATGAGAATCTAACAGATCCAATATTAATCAAAATTTCTGCAACAGTATTTTGATAATCTGTATCCGACATTAAGTAATTTGAGATATATGTTCTTTAGATAAGTTGCCAGGAACAATCATTACTGGTATTCGAAGGTTTGACATTTCTTTTGTTACTAATGAATGTATAATTGGGCCCGGATCTTTTTCTTTCTCATTCGCATTGGCAGCTAAAACCAAAACATGAATTTTTTCTTCTTCTTCTATTAATTTTTTTAATTCGAGTATTAATTCACCTTCTCTTGTATGCAAAATAGGAATTATTCCAGTAGATTCTTTAACAACTGAAGCTGCTATATGTAGAATCCTCTCAGCTTCTTCTCTTGCTTCATTTTTCATTATTTCAGTAACTCCTTGTGTTGTTAATACATCAAGGGGCTCAATAAAAGTTGCTATTATGATTTTTCTTCCTGTTTTTTTTGATCTCGCGCAAGCGTATTCCAAGGCTACACTCATTTCAGGCGACCCATCAGCAATGATTAAAATATAACGATCATCATTCATAATTAAATTCTCCTAAATACCGTTGCAGCTATCAGCCCAGATAATACAGCAAAAAGTATTGATAATAAACCATATGCAGCAGATTGCTCGTGGGCAAATTTGTAAATTTTGTCCCCTATACCTGATTTTCTAATTAAAATTACTTTGTTTTTTTTGCTGAGTATTATTTTATCTTTAATTTGATAAATAGTTACTTGATATTTACCTGGTACAGATTGAGATGGAAAAAAAACACGAGTTTGAAATAGTTTGTTCTCAATATTTTTAAATTCATATTCTTTATAAAGATCCTCTTTTGTCTTTATAGATATCAAGTTATTTTTCCATTCGTTAAGATTTTTTTGTTCAATGAAATTACGTTGTGTTATAATACTAGTAAGCAAGTCATCAAAATATAATTTTTCTTTAATAATTGCTTCTTTATTTAAAATATCATGGATGGGTGCAGAAGATGCTAGAAAAAAAATACTTGGTAACTCTTTATAAATAATTTTTTTAGTATTAAACCAAAAGCCAAACAATTTTTCTTTTTTTAATATTTTAGTATCCATGTTCGGACCTTTAATAGAAATAATTGTATCTTCTTTTGGTTCAAATATGCCAAATATAATTATTTCTTTTCCATTAAAATCAGTTTCAATTTGAATTTCTTTTTCTGATAAATCAAAATATACCTCACTTCCTAGGGTATTATTATTAATAAATAATATTATTAAAAAAAGTGCAATTTTTTTCATTTATAGTTCTATTATTTCCATAAAAAGATTTGCTGTATTTTATTATTCAATAAAAAATAGATATCTCTCAATGAACATCCCAATTATAGCAACAATTGTAATTATAACCAATGTAATTGATACTACGTGATTACTCATAACAAGGCTTGGCTGTTGAGCAATATAGTAAGTTGGTGTTACGTAAGTAAAAATACAAAACGCCAACCGCAAAAGATATACTTTTGCATTATTTAGATTATCTGATATCCTTACAGCGCCAAGACTGCTTTTAGCAGGTTTTTTTATTGAATACCAATATAATAATTTAAAGAATAAGGCTGTCATTGAAATTATTATGATAAAATTTGAAAGAAGAATAATTTTAGTATTATAGTGAAATAATACTGCAAAAGTAATAATAGATCCTAGAACTAAAAAATTTAAAATGTAGATTATTGGGACAAGAGGATTATGCCATGCATTCATTTTTTCACATTAATTATATGCAATATATTATAACATATGTGTTTTACTTTTAGTGTAATAATTATGTACATAAATTAATATAAATTATATGTACAAATGAAAATACTATTATTACAGACCGTAATAATTTCTAATTTTAATACATCGAGAAAAGTTTTTTGAAGGGTATATGATATGATTACTACCAATCCATTTTCTGAACTTTCGGAGTTTGTGCCATCTATTGCAATGCAGGTATATGTCGTTGTGATGATGATTTTGGTAATATTAGGAACTTTGTTTGATATAATTCATAAGAAAAATGTTAAATATTTCTTCGAAAATGCAAAAAAAGCGAAGAAACAAGCAACCAAAACTCTTGGTGCCGGGGAAAAGGCATCAATTGTACTAAAAACCGTTGCAAGTGAAATTCTAACCACTTCAGAATTAGGTGCAGGTAAGCGGAGAATTTCCCATCTTCTTGGTATGTACGGTACTATAATATTTTGGGTCACTTCAGTTATCATGATTTTCTGTTACTCAACACCTAATGTCTTAACGCCTTCTATACTACCACTACTTTGGCATTCAGGAGCTATAATGACTTGTTTTGGTGGTTATTGGTTTTGGTTCTTTCTTAGAGTGGACGTAACAGCAGAAGCTAATCCTTGGTATCGATTAATTCAGGCAGACTTGTTTGTTCTATCTCTTGTTATAACCACTACCTTTGCTTTAATCTGGTCTTTTGTTCAATCAGCAAATATATCTGGTTGGGATACCTTGTTTTTAGTTTTATTTGTTCTTTCTAATGTTGTTTTATTCGGAGGAGTTTATTGGTCTAAATTTGCCCACATGTTTTACAAGCCAGGTGCAGCTATTCAAAAGAACTTGGCTGAAGCAGATGGTTCGAGAGATAATTTACCAGCACCATCTAATAAACCTAAGCAATTTGGTTTGGGTATAAAACGCGAATCACCAAAACACTATTAATAATTATTAATGAAGGACAAAATAACTAATAAAACTAAGAAAGAGAGAAAATAATATGCCAACTTTTGTATATATGACTCGATGTGATGGATGCGGGCACTGTGTTGATATTTGTCCTTCTGACATTATGCACATAGATAAAATTACCCGACGAGCAGTCAATATTGAACCTAATATGTGCTGGGAGTGTTACGCTTGTGTTAAGGC
>PTLB01000010.1 GCA_002938255.1 Alphaproteobacteria bacterium MarineAlpha5_Bin3
CTAACTTTAGGCCTAAAACCAAGATATCTTTTTCTTCCTGCTTTACCAAGTTTAATATTTTTGTTATCCGCATTTGAAACAACCCCTACTGTTGCCAGACAGTTTTTATTAATTAATCTGATTTCTCCAGAAGCAAGTCTTGCCTGGACATACAAATCTTCTTTAGCAACTATCTGCACCGAAGTCCCGGCCGATCTTGCTAATTGACCACCAGCTCCTACTTTAAGCTCAATATTATGAACACTTGTTCCTATTGGAATGTTTTTTAAAGGTAAACAATTACCTTCTTTAATCTCAGCTGTTTCGCTAGAGATAACTTTATCACCTATTTTTATTTTTTGTGGTAGTATAATATAACGAAATTCCCCATCTTCATATTTAATTAAACTTATGAATGCAGAACGGTTGGGATCATATTCAATTCTAATTACTTCTGCTAACATATCAAATTTATTTCTTTTAAAATCAATTACACGATATTTTCTTTTAGCTCCTCCTCCCATTCTTCTAGAAGTAATGCGCCCCTGATTATTTCTACCACCTGTAGAATGCAAAGGTTGAACAAGTTTTTTGTAAGGTTCACCTTTCCATAAATGAGACTTTGACACCAAAACTGTTCCTCTTTGCCCAGGTGTTGTTGGTTTTAAAATTTTTAATGTCATTTATTTAATATCCAAGGATGAATCTATTGTGTTGCCTTCAGCAAGTGTAACAATAGCTTTTTTTAAATCTTTCCTATACCCCGAACTTCCTTTGAAAGATTTAATTTTACCTTTCAAAATTGAAGTATTCACTTTTGTAACTTTGACTTTAAATATTCTTTCAATTGCACTTTTTATCTCAATAACATTAGAATCTTTGCTGACAATAAAAGAATATTGATTGTATTGATTCAAATTTGTTGATTTTTCAGTCATAAGAGGTCTGTATATAATGTTTAATGCACGTTCTTCAGTAGTTGATTTTAATTTGTTATTCATGAAAGCCTCTTGATAATTTTTTCAACAGCTTTTGTTTCAATAAATATTTTTTCAAATGTCATTAAGTCTCTTACATTCAAACCTTTATCAGATAGCATCGCAAGTCTTGGTATATTGGATGAAGCACGTTTAAAATTTTCATTACTAGCATCATCAATATGGATAAATAAAGCAGAATTAAAATCAAAGTTTTTTAAACTTTTGTGTAAATTTTTTGTTTTGTGATTATCTACTTTCAAAGAGTCAATAAAAATAATTTCCTCCTTGTCTGCTTTATTTGATAAAGCGCATTTCAAGGCAAGAGTTTTTTCCTTTTTATTTAAAGAAAAAGAATGGTCTCTATTTTGAGGTCCCATTGAAGTTGCCCCTCCTCTAAAATGAGGAGGTTTTGAACTACCCTGCCTTGCATTTCCTGTGCCTTTCTGTGAAAAAGGTTTTTTGGCTCTCCCTTTCACTTCTGATCTTGTCTTGGTTTTATGGCTTCCTTGGCGTAATTTTGCATTTTGGTATCGAATATATTGATGAATTAAATCTGGAAAAACTTTGATTCCAAAAATTGAATCAGATAGCTCAATTTCTGAGACATTTTTATTGAGGAGATTCACAACCTGTTTTTTCATTATTTTTTTCCCTTAACTGAATCTTTAATGAAAACAGTGGTATTTTTTTTACCAGGTACTGACCCTTTAATTGCTATTAAATTATTAGCTAGATCGATATCAACAATTTTTAGATTTTGCTTAGTTACTCTCACATTGCCCATGTGTCCCTCCATTTTTTTTCCTTTAAAAACTCTGCCAGGATCTTGACTATTACCCGTTGATCCAGCTTTTCTGTGTGAAAGAGAAACACCATGGGATGCTCTTTGACCACTAAAATTATGACGCTTAATTACTCCTGCAAAACCTTTACCTATACTTGTTCCCGTAACATCAATTTTTTGCTCTTTTTCAAAATGCCCTGCGTTGATTGAAGTGCCAATTTTTAATAAATTTTCTTCAATTACACGGAATTCTTTAACAATTTTTTTTGGCTTAATATTTAAAGACGCAAATATCTTCTTTTGAGGTTTCTTTATTTTTGGATTTTTAGATTTATAGTCAATACTTGCAAGCTGAATTGCAAAATAACCATCCTTGTCTTTTGTTTTCACTCCAGAAACAACACATTCTTCAATTTTAACCAATGTAACTGGAGATACAGAACCATCTTCATTAAAAAATGAGGTATTTCCAATTTTTGTACCTATAATTCCCGTTCTCATACTAAATTTTTATATCCACTTCAACTCCAGCTGATAAATCTAATTTCATTAGGGCATCAATTGTTTGGGGTGTTGGATCTATAATATCCAATAGTCTGTTATGAGTTCTAATTTCTAATTGATCTCTACTTTTCTTATCAACATGGGGAGATTTATTAACTGTAAATTTTTCCATTTTTGTTGGTAAGGGAATGGGGCCTCTCACTTTCGCCCCTGTTCTTTTTGCTGTGTTGATAATATCTGCAGCACTTATATCAAGAAGCTTATTGTCATAAGCTCTTAACCTGATTCTAATATCTTGAGATTCCATTATGCTAATTTTGCCTTTACTTCTTCAGCTACATTGGAAGGTACTTGCTCATAATGATCAAATTGCATAGAATAATTTGCCCTTCCTTGAGTTAAAGATCTTAAATTGTTTACATAACCAAACATGTTGGCGAGAGGTACCATTGCATTGACTACATTAGCATTCCCTCTAGTATTCATCTCTTGAACTTGACCGCGGCGACTATTTAAATCACCAATTACGTCACCCATATACTTTTCTGGTGTAAGAACTTCTACCTTCATAATCGGTTCCAATAAAACTGGATTTGCTTTTGCGATACCTTCTCTAAATGCTGCCCTTGCAGCGATTTCAAACGCTAGAACACTTGAATCTACATCGTGGTACGCACCATCATTTAAAGTTGCTTTAAAATCAATACAAGGAAAGCCTGCAATAACTCCAGATTGTTGTTGGGCAATCAAACCTTTTTTGACGCCTGGAATGTAATCAGTTGGTATGTTTCCTCCTTTAATTTTATTAATAAACTCATATCCACTTCCTGGCTCACCTGGATCAAAAGAAATCTTAACTCTTGCGAACTGGCCTGCTCCTCCTGATTGTTTTTTATGAATATAATCAACATCAGTTGATTTGGAAATTGTTTCCCTATAAGCAACCTGTGGCGCCCCAACGTTTGCCTCAACTTTAAATTCTCTTTTCATTCTATCTACTAAAATTTCTAAATGAAGTTCTCCCATTCCTTTAATTATTGTTTGCCCACTTTCTTCATCATTTGTAACTCTAAAACTAGGATCTTCTTGCGCCAATCTGCCAAGCGCTATTCCCATCTTTTCATGATCAACTTTTGTTTTTGGCTCAACAGCAACTTCTATTACGGGATTAGGAAAATCCATCTTCTCAAGAATAATGGGTTTAAGTGGATCACATAATGTTTCTCCTGTAGTCACGTCTTTTAAACCTACTAATGCAACAATATCTCCAGCATTAGCCTCTTTAATCTCTTCTCTATTATTGGCATGCATGAGTAACATTCTTCCAATACTTTCTTTTTTCCCAGAAGTTGAATTTAAAACACTATCTTTTGTAGAAACTGTTCCTGAATATACTCTAGCAAAAGTCAAACTTCCTACAAAAGGATCTGTCATAATCTTAAATGCCAAAGCACTAAACGGTTCATTGTCATCACATTTTCTGGATAATTCTATAGACCTATCCTTAACATCAACACCCTTAATATTATCAACATCAATAGGTGAAGGCATGTAATCAATCACAGCATCAAGCAACGGTTGGACCCCTTTATTTTTAAAAGCCGATCCGGTTAAGACGGGTACAAAATTACCCTTAATTGTTCCTAAACGAATACATTTTTTTATATCTTCCACTGAGGGTACTTTCCCTTCAAGATAAGTTTCCATAATTTGATCATCTTCCTCGACAACCTTTTCAACAAGTTTCTCTCTATATTCTTTAGATTGCTTTATCAGTTCTTCAGGAATATCAACAATATCAAATTTCGCACCCAAACTTTCGTCTTGCCAGATAATTGCTTTATTAGAAACTAGATCAACAACTCCTTTAAAATTTTTTTCTAAACCAATTGGTAACTGAAGAACAAGAGGGTAAGAACCTAAACGCTCGGATATCATATCTACTGTCATAAAGAAATTAGCTCCAGTTCTGTCTAATTTATTAACAAAACACATTCTGGGAATATTGTATTTATCTGCTTGTCTCCAAACTGTTTCTGACTGAGGCTCAACCCCAGCAACGCTATCAAAAACTGCAATGGCACCATCTAAAACTTTAAGTGATCTTTCAACTTCAATTGTAAAATCAACGTGACCTGGTGTATCAATAATATTAATCCTATGATCATTCCAAAAACAGGTTGTTGCTGCAGAAGTTATTGTGATACCACGTTCTTGTTCTTGTTCCATCCAATCCATTATTGCAGCTCCGTCATGCACCTCACCAATTTTATGAGATTTTCCAGTATAATATAAAATTCTTTCTGTTGTTGTCGTTTTACCAGCATCAATATGAGCCATAATACCGATGTTTCTATATTTTTCTAATGGATGGGCTCTAGACATATCAACCTACCATCTAAAATGAGAAAACGCTCTATTAGCTTCTGCCATCTTATGAGTTTCTTCTCTTTTTTTAACTGCATTACCTTTATTATTATGAGCATCAATAATCTCACTTGCTAAACGTTCCCTCATCGTTTTTTCATTTCTTTTGACAGCGCAATCTACAATCCATTTCATTGCAAGGGTCTGGGCTCTTCTTGGTCTAACTTCCATAGGAACTTGATAAGTTGCTCCACCAACCCTTCTAGATTTAACCTCTAAATTAGGTTTCACATTAGCCAAAGCTTCATGAAAAAATTCTAATGGTTCCTTATCAGTCTTTTTGGAAACAATATCAAAAGCTCCATAAACAATTTTTTCAGAAACTGATTTTTTTCCATCAAGCATAATTCTGTTCATAAACTTAGCTATGACCAAATCTTTAAATTTATGATCTGGTAAAATAGTTCTTTTTATTGCTGCTCTTCTTCTAGACATTTTATTGTAATTATTTAGGTTTTTTTGTTCCGTAAAGTGAACGTCTTTGTTTTCTTGAGGTTACTCCTTGAGTATCTAATGTACCTCTCAAAATATGGTATCTTACCCCTGGTAAATCCTTCACTCTACCACCTCTCAATAGAACTACTGAATGTTCTTGAAGATTATGGCCTTCTCCTGGAATATATGCTGAAACTTCGTGTCCATTAGTAAGCTTAACCCTTGCAACTTTACGTAATGCTGAATTGGGTTTCTTGGGAGTAGTAGTATAAACTCTTGTGCAAACACCTCTTTTTTGAGGACAAGCTTCTAACGCAGGAACTTTATTTCTTTTTTTTACTACTTGCCTACCATTGCGAACAAGTTGATTTATAGTTGGCATTTACTATTCCTCTGTCAAGCGTTTGAAATGAATTTTCCACTACCATTGACCAAAAGTAGCGCGTATTTATTTATAAGGACTACATAAGTCAAGAGAATAAAGGTAATTATTGCTCTAGATTTTTACTATTTTCTTGTATTTTTTTCTTTTCAGCAAGTTTAGCCATATCTCTAGAGTGAGCTAATTTAGTATAAGTAGTAGTCATGCTTCCTGTTCCGGCTGGTATCAATCTGCCAACAATAACATTTTCTTTTAATCCAGTGAGATAGTCAGTTTTACCTTGTGTAGCTGCATCTGTTAGAACTTTAGTGGTTTCTTGAAAGGAAGCTGCCGAAATGAAAGAATCTGTTTGTAAACTCGCCTTAGTAATACCTAAGAGAACATCTTCATAAATTATCGGTTTTTTTCCATCATTTTCAAGTATTTTATTAATCTCAAAAATATCTTTCTTTTGCTTCTGCTCTCCAACCAATAAACCTGAGTCACCTGCATCTTTAATACGGCCTTTTTGCAACATCTGCCTTGCTATAGTCTCTATGTGCTTATCATTAATATAAACACCTTGTAACTTATAAACTGATTGAACTTCTCTAACGAGATATTTTGCGAGTTCTTCTATTCCCAAAATACGCAGTATATCATGAGGTACAGGCGTTCCTTCAACTAAAATATCTCCTTTTTTTACAAAATCTCCGTTTTGAACATTTAAATATTTTGATCTTGGAATTAATATTTCAAAGTTTTCATTGTCGTCCAAACTAGTTATTATCAATCGTCTTTTATTTTTAAAATCTTTACCAAACGAAATTTTCCCATCAATTTCACTCATAATAGCAGGATCTTTAGGCTTCCTTGCCTCAAATAGCTCGGCCACACGAGGGAGGCCACCAGTAATATCTTTGGTTTTAGAAGATTCTTTGGGAATTCTTGCTATTACTTGACCTGCTTTAACTTTAGCTCCATCTTCTATGCTAAGAATTGTATCAATTGACATTGGATAAGAAAAAGCATTTGTATCTTCAGCGTCAATTTCATCATCGTATGATTTTACAATATTTATTGATGGTTTAAAATTTTTTGATTTTGGATTTTGGCTCCAATCGATAATAATTTTACTAGAAATACCTGTTGTATCATCAACTGTGTCTCTAAATGAGATGCCCTGTTTGAGATCTAAATATTTGATGAATCCATTTTTTTCTGCAATAATTGGAAGAGTGAATGGATCCCAATCAGCGAGCAATTGATTAGCTTTAACATTTTGGTTATTTTCGATTAAAATTTTTGATCCAAAAGGAATATTTAATGAAAATTTTTCTTCATTATTTGAATAAATATAAATTTTTGCATTTCTTGTTAACAAAATTTTATTACCATTCTGATCCACAATATATTTTAGATCATCAGTTCGAACAACTCCATCAATCGGTGATGATACTGAAGATTGTTCAACAGAAGCGCTAACTGCTCCTCCAATATGAAATGTCCTCATCGTAAGTTGTGTACCAGGTTCACCAATCGATTGAGCTGCAATAATTCCAACAGCTTCACCTATATTTACTGCAGTACCTCTAGCTAAATCTCTTCCATAACATTTTGCACATATTCCATTAAGAGTTTTACACGTTAAAACTGATCTAATTTTCAAAGAACGAAATTCTAACTTTTTTATTTCATCTAAATGAGTTTCTTCAATAATGTCTCCACTTTTTACAATAATATTATCTTCAGCATCTTTAATATCATTAACTGGACATCTACCTAGAATTCTATCTTCTAATGGGGATGTGATATTTCCCGACTCAATGATTTCTTCAACAAGCACACCTTTTGTAGTTTCACAATCATCTTCACGTATTACTGCATCTTGAGCAACATCTACAAGTCTACGAGTTAGATATCCGGAACTGGCTGTCTTTAATGCTGTATCCGCAAGTCCTTTTCTTGCTCCATGTGTAGAAGTAAAATATTCTAATACTGATAGTCCTTCTTTAAAATTTGACTTAATTGGGTTTTCAATGATTTCCCCTGAAGGTTTAGCCATTAAACCCCGCATACCGGCTAATTGTTTTAACTGAGCTGCTGATCCTCTAGCTCCTGAATGTGCCATCATATAAACAGAATTTATTGGCTTGTTATCTTCGGTCTTGGATATAGTTTCAAGCATTTTATCAGCAACTTGATTGGTACAATCTGACCACGCATCTACAACTTTATTATATTTTTCACCTTGAGTGATGAGCCCGTCTTGATATTGATTTTCGTATTCCTGAACTGTTGCTTGAGTTTTATCAAGTAGATCTTTTTTTTCGGCTGGAATAATTAAGTCATCTTTCCCAAATGAAATTCCAGCCTTGGCAGCATACTTAAATCCAATTCTCATTATATTATCAGCAAATAGCACGGTTTCTTTTTGACCGCAAAAACGATAAATAGTATCGATAATATTGCTAACTTCTTTTTTTGTTATAACCTTATTGAATAATTCAAATTTAATGTGTGGATTCAATGGAAGAGCATTACCTAATATCATTCGACCAGCAGTAGTTTCTATTCTATTATAATTATTGTTAAAGTCCTTAACTCTAGAAATAATTTTAGTATGAAGTGTTATAACTTTATTTTCTAAAGCTTTTGTAATCTCATTTAAATCTAAAAAATGTCTGCCTTGACCAACTTGATTTTCTCTCATTATTGATAAATAATAAATGCCCAAAACAATATCCTGAGAAGGAACAATTATGGGTTTACCGCTAGATGGAGATAATATATTATTAGTACTCATCATTAATACTCTAGCCTCAAGTTGTGCCTCAAGACTCAAAGGAATGTGTACAGCCATTTGATCTCCATCAAAATCGGCATTAAAAGCTGTACATACTAGTGGGTGTAATTGAATCGATTTTCCTTCAATTAAAATCGGTTCAAATGCCTGAATACCAAGTCTATGCAATGTAGGTGCTCTATTTAATAATACAGGATGCTCTCTTATAACTTCTTCAAGAATATCCCAAACTCTAGGATCTTTTTTTTCTACTAATTTTTTTGCAGCTTTAATAGTATTGGCCCACCCATATATATCTAACTTATGAAAAATAAATGGTTTAAATAATTCAAGAGCCATCGTTTTTGGCAATCCACATTGATGAAGTTTTAAATTTGGTCCAACAACTATGACTGATCGACCAGAATAGTCAACTCGTTTCCCCAATAAGTTTTGTCTAAAGCGTCCTTGTTTACCCTTGAGCATATCAGACAAAGATTTTAAAGGACGTTTGTTAGTCGAAGTTATAACTCTACCTCGTCGCCCATTGTCAAATAATGCATCAACTGATTCTTGAAGCATTCTTTTTTCATTTCTTATAATTATGTCAGGAGCTCGGAGATCAATAAGTCTTTTAAGTCTATTATTTCTATTAATTACTCTTCTATATAAATCATTTAAATCACTAGTAGCGAATCTGCCTCCATCAAGAGGCACAAGAGGTCTTAATTCAGGAGGAATTACTGGCAATACTCTTAATATCATCCATTCTGGTTTATTTTTAGAAGAAATAAAATTTTCAATTAACTTTATTCTTTTAGTAATTTTGGTTTTCTTTAATTCTGATTTTGTTTCAGTCAATTCTAGTTTTAGTTGCTCATAATCTACTTCAAAATCTATGTTCTTTAACATCTGCTCAATAGCTTCGGCTCCTATTGCTGCACTAAATGAATCTTCTCCGTATTGATCCTGATAATCAATATATTGATCTTCAGATAGTATTTCACCCTTTTTTAAATCAGTTAAACCAGGTTCAACAACAATAAATTGTTCAAAATAGAGAACTTTTTCCAAGTTCTTTATTGTCATATCAAGTAAGGTTGCAATTCTACTTGGCAATGATTTCATAAACCAAATATGGGATACAGGTGCTGCTAATTCTATATGCCCCATTCGATCTCTTCGAACTTTAGAAAGAGTGACTTCCACACCACATTTTTCACAAATAATACCCCTAAATTTCATCCGTTTGTATTTGCCACATAAACATTCATAGTCCTTTACAGGTCCAAAAATTCTAGCACAAAACAAACCATCCTTTTCAGGTTTGAATGTTCTATAGTTAATTGTTTCGGGTTTTTTTATTTCTCCAAAAGACCAAGATCTTATATTCTCGGGACTAGCAATAGAAATTCTTATACTGTCAAACGATTTAACACCTAAATTTTGATTAAAAATATTAATTAATTCTTTATTCATTATCGACCACCAATTTGTTTACTGTATTTTGTGTTTTAGAATTTTGTTTGAATTCTATATTTAATCCTAATGATCGGAGTTCTTTAATCATCACATTAAATGATTCTGGTGTACCTGATTCAAAGTTTTGATCTCCCTTAACTATAGATTCATAAACTTTAGTTCTACCAGCTACATCATCAGCCTTGATTGTAAGAATTTCTTGTAAAGTATAAGCTGCTCCATATGCTTCAAGGGCCCAAACTTCCATTTCACCAAAACGCTGACCACCAAATTGAGCTTTACCACCTAAAGGTTGTTGAGTAACCAGGCTGTAAGGCCCAATGGATCTCGCATGTATTTTTTCATCAACCAAATGATGAAGTTTTAGCATATAAACATAACCAACAGTTACCGGTCTTTCGAATTGCTCTCCTGAAATACCATCAATCAGAATCTCCTGACCAGTATTAGATACGTCTGCTTGTTCTAATAGATTTGTGATATCTTTTTCTTTAGCCCCATCAAAAACTGGTGTGGCAAATGGCACTCCTTCTTTTAAGTTATTTGCTAATTCAAGAATTTCATCATCGTTCATCTTATCAACTTTTTTCTTATGTGATTGGTGATCATAAATTTCAAGCAACTTATTTTTTATATCCCTAGTGTGTCCTGTTGTTTGCAATTTACCTAGCATATCTTTTACTTGTTGACCTAAAGAAGCTGATGCCCAACCTAAATGTGTTTCTAAAATTTGACCAATATTCATTCGACTTGGAACACCTAAAGGGTTCAAGCAAATATCAATAGGGGTACCATCTTGCAAATAAGGCATATCTTCAACTGGACATATTTTTGATATCACGCCCTTATTTCCATGTCTTCCAGCCATTTTATCACCGGGCTGTAATTTTCTCTTAACAGCTACAAAAACTTTAATTAATTTTAAAACACCTGGTAATAACTCATCACCACTTTGAATCTTATCTATTTTATTTTCAAATTTTTGATTAATATTTCCAAGTTGATTTTCATAATTTTTTATTAAAGACTCTATCTGTGTTGTAACTTTTTCATCTTCAATGTTAATTTTCATTAAGGCATTAACATCTAAGTTTTCTAATTTCTCAAAACTTAATTTTGATTTTTTATCAAAATCATCATGACCAGAAATGAATGTTTTCCCAACAAAAAGTTCTTTTAAATGATTACCAAAACTATAATGAAGAATATCAAGTTCATCATCTCTATCTTTTGAAACACTTTCAATTTCAGAATTTTCTATAGATATTGCTCTTTGATCTTTTTCAATTCCCCTACGAGAAAAAACTCTAATCTCAACAACTGTTCCTTTGACTCCAGGAGGAACTCTAAGACTTGTATCTTTAACATCGGCAGCTTTTTCACCAAATATAGCTCTTAGTAATTTTTCTTCTGGAGTCATTGGAGTTTCTCCTTTTGGAGTTACTTTGCCAACTAATATGTCTCCCGAAGCTACTTCCGCACCAACATAGACGATGCCTGTTTCATCAAGATTTCTAAGCATTTCTTCACTTGCGTTTGGTAAATCTCTAGTTACATCCTCAGGCCCAAGCTTAGTATCCCTAGCCATAACCTCAAATTCTTCGACATGTATAGAAGTAAAAACGTCTTCTTGCACAATTCTTTCAGATATAAGAATTGAGTCTTCGAAATTGTATCCATTCCATGGCATAAAGGCAACTAGAACATTTCTGCCTAAAGCTAACTCCCCCAAATCAGTTGCTGGTCCATCTGCAATTACTTGATTTTTTGCAACCTTTTCTCCCACATTAACCAAGGGTCTCTGATTAATGCAAGTATTTTGATTAGATCTTTGAAATTTTAAAAGATTATAAATGTCAATTTTATTCAAAGAAGTATCTTTTTTATCAGTTACCCGAATAACAATTCGATTAGCATCTAGTTGATCTACAATTCCTTCACGTTTTGCAACAACTGTAGAACCACTATCTTTAGCAACTGTATATTCCATACCGGTTCCAACAAGTGGCGCCTTAGGATTAATTAATGGTACAGCTTGTCTCATCATATTTGATCCCATCAATGCTCGGTTTGCATCATCATTTTCTAAAAAAGGAATTAAAGAAGCAGCAACTGAAACTAACTGTTGTGGAGAAACATCCATTAAATCAATAGAATCAATATCAGTATTAATAAATTCACCATTTTTTCTACAACTAATTAATTGATCTTTAAATTTTCCTTTTTCATCGATAGCTGCATTGGCTTGAGCAATAACAAAATCCTCTTCGTTAATTGCGCTTAAATAAATAACTTTTTGTGTAACCTTGCCATTAGATACTATGCGGTAAGGAGTTTCTATAAATCCATATTGGTTAATTCTAGAATAAGAAGCAAGGCTATTAATCAAGCCGATATTTGCTCCCTCAGGTGTCTCAATTGGACATATTCTACCATAATGAGTTTGATGAACATCACGAACTTCAAAACCTGCTCTTTCTCTATTTAATCCTCCAGGCCCAAGAGCGGAAACTCTTCTTTTATGAGTAATTTCACTAAGAGGATTTGTCTGATCCATAAATTGGCTCAATTGGCTTGTCCCAAAAAATTCTTTAATTGATGCTGACACAGGTTTCGCGTTTATAATATCTTGGGGCATAATATTATCAACCTCAAGTGAACTTAAGCGTTCTTTAATTGCTCTATCCATTTTTAATAAACCAACCCTGTATTGGTTTTCAAGAAGTTCTCCAACAGAACGAATTCTTCTATTTCCAAGATGATCAATATCATCTACCTCACCTTTTCCATCTATAAGATTGTGCATGTGCTTAATAACATCCAAAATATCACTCTTATCAAGAACTCTTTTTTCAATTGGCGTGTCTTTTTTAAATTTAGAAATTATCTTTAATCTGCCAACTGCAGACAAATCATATCTATCTGCATTAAAAAACAAATTGTTAAAAAGCATTTCAGCTGTCTCAATTGTTGGAGGCTCGCCTGGTCTAAGAATTTTAAATATCTCAAATAACGCCTCCTCTCTTGATCGAACCTTGTCTAATTGCAGAGTACTTCTGATATATGAACCAATTTCAATATTATCGGTTCTTAGAATATCAATTTTGGTAATATTTTTTTCATTAATAAAATCAATAAAATCTTGATCAATTTCAAAACCTGCTTCGTAAAAAATTTTACCTGTTTTTTCATCTATAATATCACTTGACAAATAATGTCCAAGTAATGAACTTTCTTCAATAGTTAAAGAATTTATCTTCTTTTTTAATAATTCATTAATTGATTTTTGGTTAAGTTTTGATCCTTTTACTAATATAGTTTTGCCACTATTTGAGTTAAAAAAATCATAATTTAAGATCTTAGCCTTATAAAAACTTATATTTTCTTTAAACTGCCATCCAAATTTATTTTTTTTATATTCTATTGAGTCATAGAAAAAATTAAGTATTTCTTCCGCGGACATACCCTGGATTTTTCTGGGATCTGGGTCGATTTTTTTGTTATCACATTCCTTTAGGTACTTCTCAGAAATAGAGCTTGTTAAGCATTTTAATAAAGTTGTTACAGGAAATTTTCTTTTTCTATCTATCCTTGCATGAATATTATTTTTTGCATCATGTTCAAAATCTAACCATGAACCTCGATAGGGAATTATTCTTGCGTTAAATAAGAGTTTACCACTCGTGTGCGTTTTCCCAAAATCATGATCGAAAAACACTCCAGGAGATCTATGCATCTGACTAACAACTACTCTTTCTGTGCCATTAACTACAAAAGTTGCATCTTTTGTCATTAAAGGAATATCTCCCATATAAACTTCTTGTTCTTTAATATCCCGAACTGATTTCGTTCCAGCTATCTCATCAATATCCCAAACAATTAATCTAAAGTTAACAAGTAACGGAGCTCCAAATGTCATCCCACGCTGAGAACATTCATCTACGTCATATTTAGGAACTCCAATATCATAACTAACAAAATCAACTGTTGCTCTTTCAGTATAGTCATTAATTGGAAAAATAGATTTAAAAACTGCATGCAGTCCACTATTTTGGCGTTCTTCAGGTTTTGTTTTTAGTTGTAAAAAATTATCAAATGATCTTTTCTGAACTTCAATTAAGTTTGGCAAAGATGTCACAAGAGGTATTTTACCGAAGGATCTTCTAATTTTTTTTAAATTTATAAAATCAAGACTCATTTTTGTTCCTTACAAATTTATGATGAACCCTCGATAAATTTATCGAGAGTTCAAAAATAATTATTTTAATTCTACTTTTGCGCCAGCTGCTTCAAGAGATTTTTTCATATCTTCAGCATCAGCTTTGGCTACACCTTGTTTTAGAGGTTTTGGTGCTCCTTCAACAAGATCTTTTGCTTCTTTTAATCCAAGACCTGTTATTGTACGAGTTTCTTTAATTACAGCAATCTTTTTAGATCCTACTTCAGTTAAAATAACATCAAAGTCAGTTTTCTCTTCTGCAGCAGATTCTTCAACATTAGCAGCTGGTGCAGCAGTAACGGCAACAGGTGCTGCAGCTGACACACCCCATTTTTCTTCTAATAATTTGCTTAATTCTGCAGCTTCAATCACAGAAAGAGACGATAAATCTTCTACTATTTTATTTAAATCAGCCATTATTTTTCTCCTTTAAACCTAGTTTAACTTTCCTAATTCTTCACTTCGTGAACTCATTAATCGCGCCAATTGTCCGCCTGGTGCCTGTAATACAGAAGCAATTTTTTTCGCTGGAGCCATTAGGATACCAAGCAATTTTCCTCTGATAGCATCAAATGATGGAAGTGTTGCTAAAAAATAAATTTTACTTTTATCAATTTTTTCGCCATCGTAACTACCTCCAACAATTTTAAAATTTTCTAATTTTTTTTCAAAACTAACAGCAACTTTAGCCGGCAAAACTGGGTCGCTTGAATAAGCAATAGCAGTTGGGCCAGAAAATAAATCAGCAATTGACTCATAAGGAGTATCAGCTAGAGCTAGCTTAGTAAGTCTGTTCTTAGTAACTTTGAATTTTGCTCCGTTGTCTCTCATTTCTTTTCTAAGTTTATCTGTTTCAAGAACAGATAAACCTGCGTAATGAGCTACAATAACTGAAGAAGAACTGTTGAGTTCATCTTTTAGTTTTTGAACGAAATTTTTTTTGTCAGAACGTTTCACTTTCACTCCGGTTTGTGTTGAGGTTACCCTCAGTTAGCTATTGTTAACAAGACAGCCAAGTTAACAACAACCTGTCAAGAAGCCAATCTAATGACTTACTTCAGTCTATGCAGGAAATTAAGCTTTGCAGCACCTACAGTCTTTGACAGGTGACAGCAACATTTCTGCTACTATCATATTGGATTAAGATTAACGCAAACTTGTTGTATTTATCTGTAATCCAAATCCCATAGTTGAAGCTATGGAAACTTTTTTTATAAACGATCCTTTTACCGCATCAGGCTTACTTTTAGAAATTGATGTGTAAAATGATTTTAAATTTTGTAATAAATCCTCTTCTGTAAAATTTAATTTTCCAATACCAGCATGTATGATTCCAGCTTTGTCATTTTTAAACTGAACTTGGCCAGCTTTAGCATTTGATACAGCTTTTCTAACATCTTGTGTTACTGTACCTAATTTAGGATTTGGCATCAGACCTTTAGGTCCTAGTATTTTGCCTATTTTACCAACAGTTGGCATCATGTCAGGTGTAGCTATAAGCAAGTCAAAATTAATTTTACCATTAGTTACTTGCTGAGCAAGATCTTCGTCCCCAACAATATCAGCTCCTGCATCACTTGCCTCCTTTGCTTTGTCTCCTTTTGCCATCACCGCAACTCGAATTTTTTTGCCAGTACCTTTTGGGAGGCTAAGTACACCACGTACATTCTGATCAGTTTTATTTGAATCAATTTTTAAATTAACAGCAACTTCAAGACTTTCATCAAACTTGACATATGAATTTTCTTTTAATAATTTAATAGCTTCTATTGGTTCATATACTTTTCCAATTTCAAGTTTCTTAATTAAATTTTTTCTATTTTTTGATTGTCTCATTTACTCAACAACCTCCATTCCCATAGAACGTGCCGAACCTTTAACCGTATTTGCTGCACCTTCTAAATCAATTGCATTTAAATCAACCATCTTTTCTTTTGCAATTTTTTTAACATCTGCCATTGTAACTTTTCCTTCCATTGTTCTTCCGGGTGTAGAATTACCTTTTTTAATTTTTGCAGCTTTTTTTAAATAATGACTTACTGGAGGTAATTTAGTTACAAAATTAAAAGTTTTATCTTTGTAGGCTGTAATTACAACAGGTATTGGAGCCCCCTTTTCAAGATTTTTTGTTTTCTCATTAAACGCTTTACAAAAATCCATGATATTTAATCCTCGTTGTCCTAAGGCAGGCCCAACTGGAGGAGATGGATTAGCCCCACCTGCTGGAATTTGTAATTTAATGAACTCTTTAATTTCTTTAGCCATAGTAATTTAAGTCTTTTCTACCTGAGAATACTCTAGA
Source organism: Alphaproteobacteria bacterium MarineAlpha5_Bin3 (assembly GCA_002938255.1). GTDB lineage: Bacteria > Pseudomonadota > Alphaproteobacteria > HIMB59 > MarineAlpha5-Bin3. The sequence goes on from PTLB01000010.1 coordinate 16,259, forward strand.
TCAACTGGTGTTAATCTGCCAAATATAGAAACTGCAACTCTTAATCTAGCTTTTTCTTCATCAATTCGCTCTACTTCTCCATTAAAGGATGCAAATGGCCCATCTATTACCTTAACCTGTTCACCTATATCATACATCACAGCTGGTCTTGATCTCTCAACTCCATCTACAACCTGCTCTGATATTCTCTTAGCTTCAGCATTACTAATCGGTATTGGCTTGCCTTTGGCACCCAAAAAACCACTTAATTTAGGAGTGTTCTTAATTATATGCCATGTATCATCGTTCAGATTCATTTTAATTAATATATAACCGGGAAATATTTTTCTCTCAGAATTTATTCGAACCCCTCTTTTGACCTCTACAATATTTTGTGTTGGAACAGATATGTCTTCTACATGTTCAGAAATGCCTAGTTTTTTTGCCTGATCCAAAATACTATCGGCTACCTTTTTTTCATAACCTGAATAAGCATGTAAAACATACCAACGACATTCACTCATTTAAAATCCTGAACCTATTTGAATTATTTTTTTAATGGAAAAAGACCAAATCTGATCTGTTAATAAAAAAAATAAAGAAAAAAGAATAATTAGTAAAATAACTATAGCAGATGAAAGAAATGTATCTTTTTTTTCTGGCCAAGTAACTTTTTGTAACTCTTGCCTAACTTGTCTGACAAACAAGGCGGGGGAAGTTTTCTTTTTTTCTATTTTCATATACTTTTTTTACATTGGCAGGAGTGGAAGGATTCGAACCCTCACCTCGAGTTTTGGAGACTCACGTGCTAACCGTTGACACTACACTCCTAAATGAGTTGCAAGGCCAACAGAAAGTCTACCCTGCAACTATTCTACAATTTCAGCTACTACTCCAGCGCCAACAGTTTTACCTCCTTCACGAATGGCAAATTTTAAACCTTTGTCCATCGCAATAGGGGATAAAAGACTCACTTCCATGGCAATATTGTCACCAGGCATAACCATCTCAGTACCTTCAGGTAGCTTGATTGTACCAGTCACATCTGTTGTTCTAAAATAAAACTGGGGTCTATAGTTTGAGAAAAATGGAGTATGTCTTCCTCCCTCTTCTTTTTTCAAAACATATGCTTCTACTTTAAACTTAGTATGAGGTTTGATTGATCCAGGCTTAGCCAAAACTTGACCACGCTCAACTTCTTCTCTTTTTGTTCCGCGAAGTAATACTCCAACGTTGTCACCCGCTTCCCCGGAGTCTAAAAGCTTTCTAAACATTTCAACACCTGTGCAAACTGTTTTTTGAGTTTCTTTAATGCCTAGAATTTCGATGTCCTCACCAATTTTTACAACTCCCTGCTCAATTCTTCCTGTAACAACTGTTCCTCTTCCTGAAATTGAGAATACGTCCTCAACAGGCATTAAGAAAGGTTTATCTGTTATTCTAGTTGGTTGAGGAATATGCTCATCAACGGCTTTCAGTAATTCTAAAATTGAGTTTTTTCCTATTTCATCATCCTTACCTTCCAAAGCTGCTAGAGCTGATCCCTTGATGATGGGGATAGTATCACCAGGAAATTCATAAGAAGTTAAAAGTTCTCTTAATTCCATTTCTACAAGCTCAACTAATTCTTTATCATCTACTTGATCAATTTTATTCATATAAACAACAAGCGCTGGAACTCCTACCTGTCTAGCTAAAAGAATATGTTCTCTTGTTTGTGGCATGGGACCATCTGCGGCATTAACCACAAGAATTGCACCATCCATTTGAGCTGCTCCAGTGATCATGTTCTTCACATAATCCGCGTGACCAGGACAATCAACATGAGCATAGTGTCTTTTTTCTGTTTCATACTCAACGTGAGCTGTAGCAATTGTAATACCTCTTTCCTTTTCCTCGGGTGCTTTATCAATCTGATCAAATGCAGTAAATTCAGCTCCGCCTGATTCAGCCAAAACTTTCGTTATAGCCGCAGTTAAAGTAGTTTTTCCATGATCCACATGTCCAATTGTGCCAACATTACAATGTGGTTTTGTTCTTTCAAATTTTGCTTTAGCCATATTATTTTACCCCAATATTAAATTTCATTTTTATGGAGCGGGTGAAGGGAATCGAACCCTCGTAGCCAGCTTGGAAGGCTGGAGCTTTACCACTAAGCTACACCCGCTTTATTACTGACTCACTCACTCTTCAACTTTTTCTCCTAATCCTCCAAATTGGTGGAGGGGGTAGGATTTGAACCTACGTACGCTCACGCGGGCGGATTTACAGTCCGCTGCCATTAACCACTCGACCACCCCTCCAATTTTGAAGAAAATGGCACATACTAAGTAAATAGTATGATTGTCAATCTAAAACAGCGAACTCTCCAGCGCAAACATTATAAATTCTTAACAGCGGGCTCCTTTTAGACAAATTTTGCTAATTTGTATAGATCTAGATTGTATTAAATAAGTATATCTGAAATATATCTTAATAAATGAAATCAAATAATAAAAGGAAATCAAATAACAAGAGATTAGCTGAAATATTTGGCACTCATGCTGTCCACGCTGCTCTACAAAATCCAAGTAGAAAACACGAAAAATTATTTATATCTCATCATCAAAGAAAGATTTTAGGTAAAGGTATTGAAAAATTAGTTTCTGATATCAATGAGTTACATAATAAAGAAATGTTTAAAATGTTTGGAAATGAATCAACGCACCAAGGAATTGTTCTGAGAACATCTAAATTGCAACAGCCAAGTTTACAAGAATTCATTAATGATACTTATAAAAATGAAACAGATGTCGTCGTTATGCTTGATCAAGTAACAGACCCTAATAATATTGGGTCAATTATGAGGTCCTGCTCATTATTTAATTCTAAATCAATTATTGTCTCAAATGACAATGCACCAGATGTAACTGCTACTATGGCGAAGGCTGCTTCCGGAGCACTTGAAAGTGTAAATTATATTTCAGTTGTCAACTTATCGCGAGCTATGATTCAATTTAAAAAAAATAATTATTGGATTTATGGATTTGACAGCAATAAAAACAACAATCAAAATATAAATTTAGATTTACCAAAAAAGTGCGTTCTAGTTTTTGGATCGGAAGGAAAAGGTTTGCGTAATCTCATAAAAAAAGAATGTGATACCTTAGTCTCAATACCAATGCAGACTCATGAAAAATATAGTATTGACAGTTTAAATGTATCTAATGCTTGTTCTATCGCTCTTTACGAACACTTTAAAAATAACATTAAATAAATGGTGCCGCGTGTCGGAATCGAACTGACCACCTGATGATTACAAATCAACTGCTCTACCAAATGAGCTAACGCGGCACATTATGTTTTCTCTACTTTT
>PTLB01000011.1 GCA_002938255.1 Alphaproteobacteria bacterium MarineAlpha5_Bin3
CCATCCGCAGCCATCTCAGCAATTGCGTTATTCCACATATCAAGTATGTCAGTGTCTTCCTTTCGAACTGCTCCACCAACTCCATCTCCCCAAGGCCCGCCCGAGAATGTTGGTCCAGTAAATGCTGCACCAGAGCCCTGATCTGTTGCCATAAAATCAATTGCGGAAGCTACATCTGTCAAAACTGCATCACAGCGACCTGCAATTAAATCTAAATTGTGATCATCAACAGTTTGATAAAGTTTTATTTCAGAACCGCCTGCCATATATTGTGAAGCAAAATTTGCATGGGTTGTAGATGATTGAACACAAACAGTTTTGCCTTCAAAAACTGCAATTAATTGACCTACAGCTGCTAGTTCCTTCCCTCCAGCATTGTTCATGTTAACTTTGGTTACTCCTGCTATTGCTATATCAGTAAGCCCACTATCTTTGAGAGCCCAGAATCTTGCTCCATCGTTCATATATCCATTTGTAAAGTTTACTTTTTGTTTTCTTTCTTCAGTAATTGACATACCGGCAATAATGATATCGTATTTACCATTTAGTAGAGCTGGTATCATGCCATCCCAATCCTGTGTAACCCATTCACAGTCAACAGCCATACGTTTGCATGCTTCATTTCCAAAATCAATTTCTGCCCCTTCTAGTTCGCCAGCAGAATTTAAATTATTCCATGGAGGATAGGCCCCCTCTGTTCCAATGCGTATAGATTTCGTATTTGCTATTGTTGCTACGCATAACACACTTAGCGCTAGTAAAGTTAATATAAATTTTTTCACAATTCCTCCTAATCACTCACATAAAATGAGTCGCAAAGTTTAAATTCAGTTAGTTTGTTATAATTAAAAATTCAAAAAATGAAATAAATACTATTGTTTAGTTGGATTTTTTTTTAGACGAAATATGAAAAAAACAAAGGATAGCGCAAAAATGAGAAAGGGAAAGATCCACAAGAATATATTGCGCCGATTGAATTGGGGCGTAAAAACAATATATTCACCATATCGCGCCACTAAAAAATTAATAATTTCTTTCTCACTTTGATTATCTATTAGTTTTTGACGAACAATTTGCCGTATGTTTTTTGAAAAATCTGCGTCGGAATCATAAATGGTTTGATTTTGACATGTCATGCAGCGAAGGTTAGAGGTTATTTTTTTTACTTTATCATCAATTGCCTCATCACTTAAAGCAATAGTAGAAAATAATAATATTAATAGGTTAAAAATTATTAAAACTAATTTATTGGATGAAAGGTGCAAATTCATTTGTAATAATTTTTTTAGTGAGTGGCCCTAAGTGTTTGTACGTAATTATCCCTTTTGAGTTAACGATAAAAGTTTCTGGCAATCCGAATACACCTAATTCTAATCCTATTAATCCTTTATTATCCATTCCAACATAATCATAAGGATTACCCATTGTGTTTAAATAATTTATTGCTTCTTCTTGTTTATCTTTATAATCAATTCCTATTAGTAATATGTTTGGATATTTTTTTTTTATTTCAAAAAATAATGGATGTTCAACCTTGCAAGGAGAGCACCATGAAGCAAAAAAATTTATTAACATAATCCTTCCTTTTAAATCTTTATTTGAAATTACATCTGCATCATCAAACAAGTTAATAATGTCAAAATCAGGCAAATTTTTATATAATAGTGCGCTTGGGGGCTTACTCGGATCCTTCCCTTGTAATAAAAAAACAAGACAAAAAATGGAAATCAGCATAACTAAAATTAAGGGGACAAATAAAAATATTTTGTTCATCTTTTAAAAATTCCAACCATTCCCGAAAAGATCATTATCATAACTCCAATCCAAATAAAGCTAACAAGAGGGTTGTGATAAATTGTAATAGACCACTTGTTGTTTTTTTCGTTACCAAGTACTAAATAAAAATCTTGGAACCAATCATGGTAGATTCCCGCTTCTGTAGTAATAACTTTTGATACATAATAATATCTTTTACTTGATTTAATAGTCGTTAAAAATTCATTTTTTTTATGCAACAAAAAAATACCTAGTAGTTCTTGGAAGTTATTTTTTTCCTCTATTTTTAAATTTTTTAATTGTAAAGAGTATTGACCTGAATTTACTATTTCACCAGTTTGTATTGTAAAATTATTTTTTGTTTGAAAAATACTAGAAAAGGTAATTCCTATTATCATGATACCTACACCCATATGCGCAATAAGCGCATTGTTGTAGATAAAGAATTTTTTAAATTTATATTTTAGGCAGTTGTGTAAAATAGACAAAAGAGATGCAGCAATTATCCATAAACCCAATATTGTTCCCGTAAACCCCCATATGTTAAATTTAGTTAAGTATGTAATGAGTAGAGTTAAAATACTTGTAACAATTAATATATATATATAGTTCTTTATCTTATCTAATTTATTAGACTGCCAAGATAACATAGGAGCAATACTCATTATTAAAAAACCTGGAAGTAGTATTGGGAGTACTGTGGAATTATAGTAGGGTGCTCCAACCGACATTCTCTTGTTTGTCAAAACTTCAATAATTATAGGATAAATTGTACCAAGTAGTATGGTGATGCATGCAATTAACATTACAATATTGTTGATGATCAAAGCAGATGTTTTGTTGATGAATAATAAATTTATTTGTTTATTTGAATGAGGAGATTTGAGAATAAAAATAATAAATGAAAATCCAGTAATTGTTAAAAATAGAATTAAAATAAAGATACCACGTGATGCATCAGCTGCGAAAGAATGAACACTTGTTAAAATTCCCGAACGAACCAAGAAAGTTCCGAGAATACTTAAAGAAAAACATAAAATGGATAAAAAAACAACCCATCGTTTTAATAATTGCTCTTGTTTCGTTATCATCAAGGAGTGTACAAGCGCCAAACCAGTTATCCATGGCATTAGTGAGACGTTTTCAACTGGATCCCAAAACCACCAACCTCCCCACCCTAGTTCATAATAAGCCCAATAAGACCCTAGAGCTATTCCTCCAGTGAGCATTAACCAACAAAACATCGCCCACCTTTTGATGACTTGTATCCATAGATTGTCTAATTGATTCAATATTAAGCCTGCAAGTGCCAAACTTAAAATTAATGAGAACCCAACATAGCCTATATATAGAACAGGGGGATGGATTGCTAAAGCTGGATCTTGTAGAATTGGGTTTAACCCCAAACCTTCATTACTATCAATAGAATTAACTAAAAAAGGATTAGATGTAAGAATAACAAATAAAGAAAAACACAAATATAAAAAGGATTGAAAAACAATAGTAAGTTTTCGCACATGATCTTCCAAGGTTATATTGAATGAAAAAAATACATTGTACAAGCTCATGATCAGCAACCATAACAACATTGACCCTTCATGATTACCCCATGTTCCTGTAATTTTGTATAACAGAGGTTTGGAAGAGTGTGAATTTTGAAAAACATTAAAGTTTGAAAAATCAGAACTTATGTATGCAAACATTAATGCAAAGAATGATAGGCACATAAAAAAAAGACTGCAATAAAGTGCTAAATAAAAAATATGATTAAAACGTTGATTGATTTTGTAGTAGTATGAAACGATAACAATAACATTAAAGATAAATGATAATATTAGTCCACTAAACCCAATCAATGAAATCATTTGTAATTCTTTTTCCAATACTGATTTTTTTGAAGTTGTTTTTGAATAGATGCTGGCATGTAATTTTCATCATGTTTTGCAAAAACTGTAAAAGCATGAATGGTGAAATCTGACTTAAGCCTTCCCTCAATTACAACACCTTGCTCTTCTTTAAATAAATCAGGAAGTAATCCGTTATATTCAACCAAAACTTTATTGTTATTATCAGTGATTACAAAATTATATGAATTATTTCCTTTATTTATTATAGAATCTTTTTCAACAAAACCCCCTATTCTCACAACATCATTAATGGTAGAGTCAGAATTTATTAGTTCTGATGGAGTGAAAAAAAAAACCAAGTTTTTTTTAGAATTAAATAATATTAACAAAATAGCGCTACTTAAAAAAATAAGTGAAAAAAGAATAAGCAATAGACGTTGAAAACGAATGGTCATGTTTAATTTACTTATATTTTTTCAATTTTAAGTATGAATGCAAAATTAGTATTAATAAAAGGACAAAACAAATTGCATAAGATAAAAAAACATACCAAAAATACATACTACCCTAATATCAAATATTAATTATTATAATAGATAATCCGACGAGACGTATGGCCCCAAATTAATTTTTTAGCTTTCTTTCTGAGATTTCAGCTTTAATTCTAATAATAGCAATTATTAGGGCAATAAGGGTAAAGGCGATGGTCATAATTATGAGAGGACGCATCATACTGGGGTCAATAGAGGGGGATGAAAGTTTGCTGATGCTGGCTGGTTGATGAAGTGTATTCCACCAATCAACAGAAAATTTTATGATTGGTAAATTAATAGATCCCACTATGATAAATATTGCAGTAATTTTTTCTCCCAAACTGTCATTAGTAAATGAATTTTTTAAAAAAATTATGATCAGATACAGCATAAATAAAATAGCTACTGATGTTAAGCGTGCATCCCATACCCACCAAGTGCCCCACATGGGTTTACCCCACAACGAACCTGTAATTAAGCAGATTAAAGTAAAAGTTGCACCAATAGGGGCGACTGCTGCGTTAACAATGAAACTAAAAGGAGTTTTGAATGCAAGTCCAATGATGCTGTATACTGTCATAATAAAAAAAGTTAACAAAGCAAGCCAAGCAGATGGTACATGAACATACATGATACGTACGGTTGAGCCTTGTTGATAGTCATTAGGCGACAAATAAAAAGCGAATACCAATCCTGTAGTTAAAGCAATGACACTCAGAATAATGAGAGGTGTCAACATAATGTTGCTAATTTGATTAAAGCGATTTGGATTTATGAGGAATTTCATTTATTTATTTTGAATAGCTAATTTAATGCAGGCGGCAGAAACCCAAGGTGTGATAGCTAAAAAAAAGAATAATATTCCTATTAGGATTTGTAGTTGAGCCCTAACTATTTCTTCTGAGGCATTAATGATGCCAACACTAAAAATAATTATTGGTATGCTTAATATCATTATGATTACACTTCCTATGGCAAAATTTCTTTGATTTAATAAATTCATAGATCCAGAAATAGAAGCTATAGATGTTAATATAGGCGATCCAATTAAAAAACTTATAAGAATTAAGTTTACATTAGGGAGCTCTATATTCAGTAAAATAGCAGCGAGAGGGATGATGATAAAAAAAGGCAACTGAAGAAATATCCAAATAATCATTATTTTAATCAACACTATTAATTCATAAGAAAGTCCGCTCATATGTAACAAAATAATACTTCCGTCGTTAAAATCATTTTGGTAAAATTTTCTTAAAGATAGATTATTACTTAAGAGAATTAGTGTCCAGATAACACCTATACCAATTTCGTTAAAAATTTCTGTATTTGGGCCAATAGAAAATACAAAAATTAAAATGCCTAAAAGAAAAAACATAAGAATACTTAAAATATCAGAAAAATTTCGGTACGATATTTTAAGTTCTCTATAAAAAAGCGCCAATATCGGATTAACGCTGTGCATAATTTTCCAATTGTAAGTTTTCTATATTAGGAATATCAGGAACATAATGGGAGGAAAAAATAATCATTCCACCTGATTTTGTGTGATTGATAAATGTTTCATTTAGCAAATTTATTGTTTCTATGTCCAAACCTATGTACGGCTCATCTAGCATCCATAATTTTTTTCGCTCTATTACCAATCGCGTGAGCTCTAATTTTTTTATCTCTCCGTTAGATAAATAATTTATTGGAGTATTACGATAATTATCAAGGGACAGTAAATCTAAAATAGCATCTATTTCTTTTTTACTAATTATGGATGAAAAAAGCTTTTTCCAAAAAAAAATATTTTCAATAACAGATAAATTTATATTAGAGGTTTGTTTATCCATGACAAATGTGACATCTTTATAATAATTAAAAAGATTTTTTTTTATGTTTTTGCCATTCCAAAAAATATTACCTTTTTTCGGTATTAAAACATGGGTTAAAATTTTTAGAAGAGTTGTTTTGCCTATCCCATTTGCACCGGTTATATTAATTATCTTTTGAGGAGGTAAGGCTAAACTCACATCTTTAAATATGATATTGTTGTTTCTATAAAAGGAAATATTATTAGCGAGCAGCATTATCTTGTTTAATAAAGACTTAAATCAGAAGAGACAATAATAAAAAAACGGGGCGATAACCCCGTTTTTGAGATTGAAAAACCTCTATTTTTAAGAAAAAGAAAACTTACTTGAAGTTTTCTCTTAAGGAGAAAGAAACTACCTTCTTTTTTTAGCAGCCTTTTTCTTCTTAGGTGCAGCTTTTTTTCTTATAGGTGCAGCTTTTTTTCTTATAGGTGCAGCCTTTTTCTTCTTAGGTGCAGCTTTTCTTTTTCTTGGTGCAGCTCTTTTCTTTGCCACTTTCTTTTTCTTCTTTGCCATTTGATGCTCCTTGTAATGGGTTTAAGTGGAGGAACCTCCCTCCATCATCACTTAAATTAAGTGATAAACATAAAAGGCTGGTTATTCTTCCCAAAACTTACGCTCGAAGTCAATGATATACTTGTTTTTGAAATTAAAGGGTGAGCAAATTAGAAATAAATATAATAATTAAACATAAATTAATATTTAAACGAATAAAAAAATTTTTTTTTTGAAAAATAAACGTATTTTTTCCCAGAATTCTAATATTTTATTTAATTTTAGTGTATATTTTGTTTTTACAACATAATAATTAGAAAAAATAATTATTAAATCTTTTTATCCTTATGAAATCTATCAATACTTTTAAAACTCGGTTGGAAATCGAGATACATGGAAAAAAATACGTTTATTTTGATCTAAATCTACTTGCTAAACATTTTAATTTTAAGCTTTCGTCTATTCCTAACAGTAAAAAAATTTTATTAGAAAATTTAATTCGTAATGAAGACGGCGAGTCCATCACATCTGAAATGATTAGATCGCTATGTTCTCAGTTAAGTAATAAAGATCAATCTTTTGAAATCGCTTTTTCCCCAACTCGTGTATTAATGCAAGATTTTACAGGGGTTCCAGCAGTTGCTGATTTAGCAGCAATGCGTGATGCCCTACAGTCTAAAAAAATTAACCCTAAAATAATTAATCCCTTTTCTCGCGTTGATTTAGTGATTGATCACTCTGTAATGGTTGATACGTTTGGAAATGAAAAGGCATATGATGAAAATGTAAAACAAGAATATCACCGTAATCAAGAAAGATATGAATTTTTAAAATGGGGACAAAATACATTTGATAATTTTTATCTTGTTCCACCCGGGGCAGGTATCTGTCATCAAGTCAATTTAGAAAATATTGCCAAAACAATATGGGTAAATGAACTTGAAGACGGTAATTATCTTTATCCAGACTCTGTGGTCGGGACAGATAGCCATACTACCATGGTTAATGCCTTATCCGTTCTTGGTTGGGGAGTTGGCGGTATAGAAGCAGAAGCCGTCATGTTAGGACAGCCGATATCTATGAATATTCCAAAAGTTCTAGGGTTTGATATTTCAGGGTCATTGAATGAAGGCATAACGGCAACAGATTTAGTTTTGACAATTACGGAGAAATTACGTCAACATGGCGTTGTTGGAAAATTTGTTGAATTTTTTGGAAGCGGTTTAGCAAATTTAACATTAGCGGACCGTGCAACAATTTCGAATATGGCACCTGAATATGGTGCAACGTGCGGTTTTTTTCCAACAGATAGAGAAACAATCAATTATCTTCGTTTATCTGGAAAAGATAAACAACATTTGGCAGTTGTTGAAGAATATACAAAGGTACAGCAACTGTGGTACGATAAAAATAGTAATCAAGAATTTGATGAACTTATTGAATTTAATTTAGACAAAGTAAAAGCTTCTGTAGCCGGTCCTAAAAGGCCTCAAGATAAAATTTTATTAGAAGATGTTCCTTATTCATTTTCTTCTATTGTTGAAAAAAATCCAAATAGCACAAGAGAAAAACAACAATTAGAATCTGGTGATATTGTAATTGCTGCAATTACCAGCTGTACCAACACATCCAATCCTAATGTAATGATTGCTGCAGGGTTAGTTGCTAAAAAAGCAGTAGATTTAGGCTTAACGGTAAAACCTTGGGTAAAAACTAGTCTTGCGCCAGGAAGCAAAGTTGTAAGTGATTATTTAGATAAATCTGGTTTGACACAGTATCTGAATGAAATTGGATTTAATTTGGTTGGATATGGCTGTACGACATGTATTGGCAATTCAGGCCCTTTGGACGGATGGGTATCAAAAGAAATTAATCAAAAAAAACTATCTGTATGTTCTGTGTTGTCTGGAAATAGAAATTTTGAAGGACGCATTCACCAAGAAATAAAAGCAAATTATTTAGCGTCCCCACCATTAGTTGTGGCCTTTGCTTTAGCTGGAAGTATTCATGTTAATATTCAAAAAGATGCTATTGGGATTGGGAAAGATGGACAAGAGGTATTTTTAAAGGACTTGTGGCCAACCACAAAAGAAATCGAATCAACCCTTCAAACTTCTTTGTCATCAGATATGTTTGTTTCAAGATATGAAGAAATTTACAAAGGGGATGAAAACTGGGCTTCAATTAAAACAGTATCAAACGATACTTATGAATGGAATGATGTTAGTACTTACATAAAGCACCCCCCTTTTTTTGATGATAGTTCAATAAAAACAATGCAAGATATCCATGAGGCACGAATTTTAGCTATGCTAGGCGATAGTGTAACAACAGACCATATTTCACCTGCTGGTGCAATAAAAGAAGATAGCCCTGCTGGTTTATATTTATCCGAGCGTCAGATCAGTAAACAAAACTTTAATTCTTATGGATCTCGCAGGGGCAATCACGAAATTATGATGCGAGGTACTTTTGCTAACATACGCATACGCAATGAAATTATTCCGAATACAGAAGGAGGTATTACGCACTGTTATGCAAATAAACAAGATATGTCTATTTATGATGCGGCTATGGAGTATGCTGCTCAATCAATTCCATTAGTTGTTATTGCAGGTAAAGAGTACGGAACAGGATCATCACGAGATTGGGCTGCAAAAGGAACTCGTTTGTTAGGGGTGCGCGCTGTTATTGCTGAGTCATTCGAGAGAATTCATCGTTCTAACTTAATAGGTATGGGGGTGTTACCCCTTGAATTTACAAATGGGGATAATAGAAAAAAATTACAGCTAGAGGGAAACGAAAAAATAACTATACTAGAAATGAATAACATTACACCTAATAAATTGATGCATTGTACAATTAAGGGCGAGTCATTACTAAATTTAATAGATCTAAAATGTCGTATCGATACAATGAAAGAACTTGATTATTATAAGGCCGGAGGTATTTTGCAATATGTTCTTAATTTAATTGTTGATAAGGCATCTTAGTTAATATCTTTGGTGCAGAACGATCATAATTTATTAGCCATACTTGGACCGACTAATACAGGAAAAACCTATTTAGCTTTTGAACGACTTATTGCGTATCAATCTGGTGTTTTTGGCTTCCCATTAAGACTTTTAGCACGAGAAAATTATGACAAAGCTGTTGCAAGATTAGGTATACATAAAGTTGCTTTGATAACAGGTGAAGAAAAAATTTTGCCTAAAGAAGCTAAGTATTTTTTTTGTACTGTAGAGTCAATGCCCTTAAATATTGAGGTAGAGTGTATTGCAATTGACGAAGTACAATTAGCAGCAGATTATGAAAGAGGCCACATATTTACTGATCGTATTCTTCATTTGCGTGGAACATTTGAAACAATTTTTTTAGGATCAAATACAATAGGAAAAATTTTATTAAAACTATTCCCTTTTATAAAAATTGAAAAGCGTGATCGGTATTCTAATCTCTCTTTTTTGCCAAAGAAAAGTCTATCTAAATTAAATCCTCGCTCAGCGATTATTGCTTTTAATATTAATTCTGTATATGAACTAGCTGAGTCCTTACGTACTCATAAAGGTGGGGCAGCTGTCGTTCTAGGTTCTTTAAGTCCAAGAACTCGCAATGCACAGGTAGAAGTGTATGAAGATAAGAAGGTAGACTATTTAGTGGCTACGGATGCCATTGGTATGGGTTTAAATTTAAATATTCATCATGTTTCATTTTCTTCCTTACAAAAATTTGATGGACGATATACTCGGGATTTATTACCCGCCGAAATAGGCCAAATAGCAGGGCGCGCAGGACGATATCAACAGGATGGAACCTTTGGGGTTATGAAAGGGGCAGGAGATCTTGATCCTTTGATTGTACAGTCAGTAGAAGATCATTGTTTCAATGATATTCAAAAAATATATTGGCGTAACTCTGATATTGATTTTACTTCTATTAGTTCTGCAATTAATTCATTTAAGCAATTTCCTATCAAAAAATTTTTTATTCACAAAAAAAACGCCGAAGATGAAGTTAATTTTCACATCATTTCAGAAGATACAAATATTATTCCTTATTTAAATAATAAGGCGACTATAAGTTTGTTATGGGATATTTGTCGTATTCCAGATTTTCAAAAATTTTCCACTGATTCTTATATTGATTTTTTAAAAAATATTTTTTTAACATTAGTGGAAAATGATGGGATTTTACCTGAGTCTTGGTTGGAAAATAGAGTTTTTCGATTAGAAAATTACAAGGGTGGAATTGAAGAGCTATCAATTAAAATATCCACTATAAGAACTTGGACATACATTGCTAATCAATCTAAATGGATAAAAAATTATCAGTTCTGGCAAGAAAAAACCCATGATATTGAAAATAATCTTTCAGACTGTTTACATACCAGCCTAACAAATAGATTTGTTGATTTTTCAGCAAGTTATTTTATTGATACGAAAATGCGAGGTGAAAATCCTGTTATTACAGTTGATGAAAATAAATCTATAAAATTAAATGGACAAAATTATGGATATATTAATGGTTTTGATCTAGAATTAAATATATCAAACTTAAAATCATTATTCTCTCTAACCAATGTTAAAAAATCCATTCGTTCCATGATTGAAGAAAAAATTGATATTTTTTTACAAGCTCCTTCGGATTCAATTAATTTGGGGGATATTCGTTCATTCAAAATTAATGAGCCAGTAAATATTTATTGGGGTGACGAACCTGTTGGAAAATTAGTAAAAGGAATTAATATTTTTTCACCTAAAGCAGAAGCACTTAATACAGAGTTTTTAGAATCAGATAAAAAAATATTAATTACAAGAAAATTACAACAATGGGTAGAGAAAAAAATTTTCACTACTTTAAAACCTATTACAGAAGATTTAGACCAAACTATAAGTTCAGACGTAAGGGCCATTGTTTTTAATGTTTTTAGCGCTCTTGGTACAATGTTGATTGGTGACCATGACAATACTATAAAAAATATGACAGAGCACGATAAGGCAACCATTTCTCGTACCGGTCTTCGTATAGGGGTAAAATTTTTCTTCATGCCTAACTTTTTAAAAAAACAACCAATGGAACTAAATGCTCTTTTATGGAAAATTTTTTATGAATGGTATATTGATTATGCTTACTCACTGCCTACAGATGGAAGAGTCTCTTTTATAACTGAAACAAAAATGCCTAATTCTTATTGGTCGGCTATTGGATACTATTGCTTGGACAATTTTGCAATTCGTGTTGATGTTTTTGAAAGGGTTTTTTTTCTTGCAAGACAAAAAATCAAATACGGACCTTTTATTGAATCTTCCGACATGATGAATCCCATTGGATGTAATTCTGACCAATTAAAGAATATTATGCAATTTTGTGGATTAGAAAGTTTGAATCTTGGTGACAACAAAAAATTATTTTTCTTTAAGCTTAAAAAACAAAATAAATCTATTAAAAAAATGGCTGATAATAAGAAGGGTATTATAAAAATAAAAAATAAAAAAATAGCCAAAATTACAAAAACAAAGATTAAAAAATTAACTTCCAAGAAAGAAATTAAGGCTGATCCTAATTCTCCTTTTGCAGTTTTGGGAAAACTACTTTAATAAATATATATAATCTTTATAATCGGATAATCATTGCTTAACTCTTTGAAATTTTTTTTTCACCAGTCTGGAGAAATACACCAAAATAATACAGATGATCTGCACCTTTTATCTGGTTTAATGTTAGAAACAGCAAATATTGACGGTCATGTTGATCAGCTGGAAGTTGATAAAATATCTAAAGTGCTAATTGATATATTTCATGAGGAACCTTCTGCTGTAGAAGCAGAATTAAAAAAATGTTTGGAAGAGCTTGAAGAACACAAGTCTTTTCACTCTTTTACATCACAGATCAACCAATCTTTTTCTAATGAAAAGAAAATTATTTTACTAGAAATATTGTGGGAAATTATTTTGGTAGATGGGGAACTGCATGATTTTGAGTCTAACCTTATGAGGCGTTTGGCAGGTTTGTTGTATATATCAGATGTTCAGTGTGGTAATGCCAAAAAGAGAGCTCTAAAAAAATCACAATTAACTAAATAGGTTAAGAGTATGACGTATGTTGTAGATGAAAAATGTATTAAATGTAAACTTATGGACTGTGTTGAAGTTTGCCTGTTGATTGTTTTTATGAAGGTGAAAATATGCTAGTTATTCATCCAGACGAATGTATTGACTGCGGAGTATGCGAGCCAGAATGCCCCATTGATGCAATTCATTCAGATACAGAGGACAGTATGGAAAAATGGGCAGAAATAAACCGTACTTATTCAGAAATATGGCCAGTAATTGCGGAAAAAAAAGAAGCCCCTTCTGATAGCAAAGAATGGGAAAACGTAGAAAATAAATTTGAACAATATTTTAGTAAAAAACCAGGTAAATAAATGAACGCAAAAAAAAATATTGAATTTAAAATAGGAGAAGTAGTTGTGTACCCAAAACATGGTGTTGGAGAAATTATAAGTACGGAAACAATGGAAATTGCTAATATTAAAACTCGGTTTTATGTAGTAAAAATGGAACAGTCAAAATTAACTATTCGAGTTCCTTTGGACAAGAAACATGAAGTGGGTCTTAGAAAAATTTCTTCTAAAAAAGTTATTGAAGAGGTGTTCAATATTTTAAAATTAAGACCTAAAATTCGCCGTATTATGTGGAGCAGAAGAGCACAGGAGTATGATACAAAAATTTTTTCGGGCGACCCAATTAAAATTGGAGAAGTGGTTAGAGATTTATTTCGTAAAAATAGTCAACCAGAACAATCCTATAGTGAGCGCCAAATGTTTCAAGTTGCATTAGAACGCTTGGCTCGAGAAGTTGCAGCAGTCGAAAAAACAGATTATTTTCAAGCTACAGAAAAAATAGAAACCACCTTGTATAACAAACAGATTTGTGGATAAAGAATCACACTTTTTAGAAATTAATAATTCAGAAAAAATTTGGGCAATCGGCTCCATTCACTCACGTTTAAATGCCTTTCATTCAATTAAAGAACACTTGTTGCAAAAATTTGAAGAAGAGGATTGTTTAGTTTTTCTAGGGAATATCATTGGTTTGGGTAAAGAATCAAAAGAAACATTAAGTAGTGTAATTGACTTACGTAACCAACTATTAGCAAAATTTTTTTTGAATCCTAGTAAAGTTATTTTTTTGCGTGGAGCACAGGAAGAAATGTTTTTAAAATTATTGCAATTGCAAACTGCTCCTAATCCACAGGATGTTGTATTATGGATGTTTGATCGCGGTGTTGACGCTACCATAGAGTCTTATGGCTTTAAAAAAAAGGACGCATTAAATATATCGACGCAAGGAACATTAGCAATAAGCAAATGGACTACAAGATTAAATAAAGCAGTATCTGCAAATCCTGGACACAAACAATATTTTACTAATTTGAAGCACGCAGCTTTTAGTGAATCAAAAAAAATATTGTTTTTAAATAGGGGTGTAGATGTTTCACGTCCTTTATCTGCCCAAAATGATTGTTTTTGGTGGGGATATCAAAATTTTTCTAACCTTAAGCATCCCTACAATAGTTTTGTACGTATAGTGAGGGGTTATCAGTCCTCAAAACACAATCAACTACAGCACGCTAAAAACAAAATAGTTTGCTCATTATTTCAACAACCTTTAGATAATACCAAGATAATTGCTGGACTTTTTGATGATTCTGGAAATGTTATTGATTTATTTGAATCAAACCAAAGTTCATACATGCATATTAATAATGCCTAAAAAAGTATTTTGTCATTCACTGCTCTTGCAGGGTATATGCACAGCGATGTAACATCAGAAGAATTTTTTATTTGATCGTTTCGAGATATATCGTAAGTATAAACTTATAAATATGTTTAAAAAAACATTTATTTTATTTTATTTGTTAACAAGCCCCGTATTAGCAACAGGTTATGATGTTTTTGCCATAGGAATGTATGATGTAAAGTTTGATGGGAGTCAGACAAATACATCTACAGATTTTAGATATGAGAGGCGTTTTGATAATTCATTGTTTGAAATAGGGCCAGAGAGTGAGAATTTTTTTCTTCTCAAACCTTTTGCTGGTATAGAATTGACTTCTGACTCTGCAGCATATTTTATAGGCGGTATTTATTTAGAAGATAATCTTGGTACTTTATTTGTAGGTGAAGAATCCAATGTTATTTTTACACCCAGTTTTGGGGTCGGGTATTATGATGATGGTGATGGAAAAAAATTAGGAAATAATATTGAATTTAGAACAACACTTGAAGTAAGCTATGAATTAGAAAATAAAAATAGACTTGGGTTGTCTTTTGGGCATATTTCCAATGTAAACCTCGGTGACAAAAATCCAGGAGTGGAAATCATTAGCCTTTCTTACCAGGTTCCTTTTTAGCTAAGGATTGATTTTTTCTGCAGATTGATAAACTGTAAAAATAAAGATTCTAGATTATCTATTTCTTGATCCTTAATTTGTTGATGAATCTCTGTTTTTAATTTTTTACTATCAGGAATACCAAAGAAAATTTGCAATAGAGGGCTTAATAAACGAAAAATAGAATCATTTCCAATCTTGGGTTTTATGTAATTAAAATAATCTAGAATAATTTTTTTATTAAGATTTTTTTCACCCTTGAAACTAAAAAATAATTTATCAACCTTGCCTAAGCAAAAGGGATTATTTTGGATTAATCGACCAAGCATTACGCCATCATGCTCTTTCGACAATGCGTAAGCTTTGTCTAAACTATCAATTCCCCCATTAAGTATAAATTGAACATGAGGATGCTCTTTCTTTATTTTTTTTACAAACTCATAATTTAACCTAGGAATCGAGCGATTACCTTTAGGGCTAATACCATTTAAAATTGCATTGCGAGCATGGACGTATATTATGTTAATACCACTTTGGACAATTTCATCAATAAAAGTTGAAAAGTAATCGTAATTTAAATCATTGCCGAGACCAATGCGACATTTCATAGTAACCTCAATATCGCTGGCATTTTGCATGGTTTCTAAACATGCTCTCACTAATTTTTTGTCTTGCATAAGACATGCACCGAAACTGCCTTTTTGAACCGCTTTGCTTGGGCAACCAACATTAAGATTGATTTCATCATAGTTATAAGATTTTGCAATTTTTGAACAGAGCGCCAAATCATCAATATCGGATCCACCTACTTGCAGTGCTATAGGATTTTGTAAATCATTTTCAATAATAAGATCTTTTGTTTTAGAGTGTAACATTGTTGATGCAGCTATCATTTCAGTAAAGAGAAATGTTTTTTGTGAGAGAATACGATAAAGTTTGCGTGCATGTGGGGTTGTATAACCCATCATAGGTGCTACGCAGAATTTTCGACTATATTTGTCTTTGCTCATATATCTCCAACTTCATATCAAAAAAAAAATATTTTTATATAAATAATAAAAATTTATGTATAGTGAAAAATAAGAAATTATTACATAGCTTTAGCCCCTGCTATAAATTTTATGTTAGAATATTATTCATATGTCTAATTATATCAAAATTTTGCCAAATTATTTAATCAAGAGATATAAAGCTTGGAAAGCAACAGTCTATGAAGAGAAAAAAAATTGGTATAACAAAATAGCTAGTGAAGGCCAAAATCCACGAGCCATGGTTATTTCATGTTGTGATTCTCGTATACATGCAACATCTATATTTGGAGCTGATACCGGAGAGTTTTTTATACATCGCAATATTGCCAATTTAGTTCCACCATACAATCCTGACGGCGACCATCATGGCACATCTGCTGCTGTGGAATATGCAATTAAGACATTACAAGTTTCCCATATCATCATTCTTGGTCATTCTCATTGTGGAGGGATTATGAGTGGTTATAAATTATTCAATGATGATCAAATTTCAAATGAGTCAATATTTGTGAATAAATGGTTAAATATTTTAAAACCTGCATATGAGAATATTAGCAATAATGGAAATCAATTTAATGAAGGATGCATTGTAGATTTAGAAAAAGAAAGTATAAAATTTTCTATAAACAATCTGACCGATTTTCCTTTTATCAAAAGTGCACTTATTAAAAAAGAATTGGTTTTGCACGGATTATGGCATGATATTGGATCAGGAACACTGGAAGCACTTGATCCAATATCCATGAACTTTAAAAAAATTTAGTTATTTAAAAAAACGACTAACGAAAAATAAACCTGCTGATACTGCAGGGCCTATGCCGAATGCAAATACAAGAGTGCCTATTCCTACGACTCCACCAAGATAAAAACCAAAAACTACTGCGCTAACCTCAATTGTAGCGCGAATCAAGGCTATAGGTAAGTTTGTTTTTTTTTGTAATCCGGTCATCAGTCCATCTCTTGAGCCAGGGCCAAGATTGGAAATTAAATAAAAACCGCTTCCAAGCCCAACAATTATTACACCAATAAAAACTTGCAATGCTTGAAGGAAAAAAGATTCAGGCGTTGGGAGGTAAGGCAAAGATACATCAAGAACAATAGAAATAATAATGGTATTTAATATTGTCCCAATGCCTGGTTTTTGCTTTAATGGTATCCATAAAATAAGAACCCCTATACTAACCATAAAAGTTGAAATGCCAATACTGTAACCTGTTTTAATAGAAATGCCTTGTGCAAGGACAGTCCAGGGGCTTACCCCAACATTAGCGGCAATCAACATTGTTTCTCCCAGCCCAAACAATATTAAGCCAATGAGAAGATATAATAATGTGATAATTCTTGGCTTTAAATTTAGTGCATCAAAAGAGCTCCAGGAAAGTGTTGGAACTTTTTTTAAAGAGAAAATTAAAACAAGTACCTTCATTTAGTAATTACATATGATTTCATGTGCTATTTTCTATTGTTAAAAAAAATAGTGATGTTTAATAATAAATAATTCATTTTTTTAGCACCACTGAATTATCAATTTGAGTTTCAGGTATTTTCCAGTATTTTTTAAGTAGTTGCACAGTTCGTTTTTTTGTTTGAAGAATAAAACCAGATTTCTCATAAAATCGAATTGCCCAAGTAGCATTCCGCCAAGTGCCCACTAATAAACAGGTGCTTTTGTTTTTTTGTAAAATATATTTAAGCAATAATTTTCCAACCCCCGTGCCTTGATAGCAAGTTAATGTGTAAGCGTGTCTTATCAAGGTAACTTCCTTTAGTTCTTGAATACCCATTACCCCGATCAATTTGTCATTACTTCTATAGCCAAACATATGAACTCCATTATTAAATTCGATAATTAGTTCTTGTTCCGACATATAAGGTTCATGCCAGCAATGACCAGGGATAACGCCTTTATACTTTATAGCAGCATCGTTAATTACATAGAGAATGTTAGAAATATCTTTTTTGGAATATTCAGTTATCATTATACAACTATATTATCCTGCCACCAACGACGAGGAATGTTGAGGATATATTAAAAAGTATATCTTTAACTTTCTACTGTATATTTCTAAATTTTTGAGTGCGTTCCATCACAAAAGGGTTGGTTAGATGTAGATTTGCATCCACAAAAATACATTTTTTTTGTTTCCGTTGCCTTGTACACAACAGGGCGAAAGGATGTGCCTTTATGAGAAGCATCACAGAAAGGTTGTTTTTTACTTTGACCGCACTGGCACCAATAATAGGATTTTCCCTCTTCCACTTCAATGGGATAGGGAGATTTTTGAGCAATAACAGGTTTAATATTCATCAGTAGTCCTTTCAAAAGTCCAATATTTTTTTAAAAAA
>PTLB01000012.1 GCA_002938255.1 Alphaproteobacteria bacterium MarineAlpha5_Bin3
ATTTGTAATTCCAACTCTGCAAGATCTATTTTTAATTCTGGAGAAATAGTCTCTTCTTCACTAGGAAGTAATGTATCTAATGATTTATTTTCATCTGATTGTTTTTTTGGAAAAACTAAATATATCAATACTCCCACTACGATTAATACAAAAATTATTGTAATGTTGCGCTTTTTACGCCTTGCCCTTTCACCAACATATCCTTCCATATTAATTGCCTTCTACAATCAAACCCAAATAACTACAAAAATAAAATAAATTTTTTTCTTAATTTCGTTGTTTTATAGGATCAAACAAATAGGTTTTTTTGTATAAAAATTTTGTTATTTCTTATAAATCCGCTATTTTTCGAAGAGTTGTGAATGGAAGAATATCGCAAATATGAATAGTATTCGTATTTCCTATTTTTCCTTTTAATCCATATACCTCAATATTAAATCAATTCCAGGAGCCATCAGGCTCTTTTTTATTTAACAATATCCTTGACTCTTAAATCATGGCTGGCACTTACATAGCGTATTGTCTTTGTTTTAGAGCGCATTATAACCGATTGCGTAGTTGCTACTTCATTTTTAATCAGCACTCCTTTTAATAAAGTGCCATCTGTTACCCCTGTTGCCGAAAACATTACGTCGCCGGATGCTAAGTCGTTGGTACGGTATATTCTATTGGGATCAGTAATACCCATACTACTAGCTCTTTCTTTGTCATAATCATTATCAAAAATTAGTTTAGTGTAAATTTTACCTCCAATACAACGCAATGCAGCAGCGGCAAGCACTCCTTCTGGGGAACCTCCTATTCCCATATATATATCCACACCACTATCCTCAAAAGATGTGGCAATAACCGCGCTCACATCTCCATCAAGAATAAGTTTAATACGCGCTCCTGTTGATCTTATTTTTTTAATCAACATTTCATGACGAGGTCGATCTAAAACACAGACAACGATATTTTCAATTTTTATTTCAGAATATTTTGCAAAGCTTGTAATAATATCATCAGCAGGTGATTCAGGATCAATATCGAGTCCTTCATATTTTTTCCCATACGCAATCTTGTGCATATAAATATCGGGAGAGTGAAGGAAGCCCCCCGCTTCTGCCATAGCTAAAACAGACAAAGCATTATCACCACCTTTTGCTGTTATTGTTGTTCCTTCCAAAGGATCCAGAGCTATATCAACTTTTGGTCCACCCAATCCAACTTTCTCTCCTATATACAGCATAGGGGCTTTGTCGCGCTCTCCTTCCCCAATAATAATTGTGCCACTTATTGACAGATTATTGAGGAATTCACGCATCGCATTAACAGCCGCTTGATCTGCTGCTTTTTCATCACCTCTTCCCATATGAAGGGAACTAGACAAAGCAGCAGCTTCAGTGATACGTACCGCTTCCAGAGCTAAATTACGATCAAGAAATTCTGTAGTCATTCATTCAGTTTATAGAAATTTATTAAGAATTAGTAGAAATTTTTTTAAAACTACATATTTGCATAACTCGGTCCACCCCCACCTTCTGGTGTTACCCAAGTAATATTTTGTGTTGGTTCCTTAATGTCACACGTCTTGCAATGAATACAATTCTGCGCGTTAATAACAAATTGTGGATTAAGATCATCTTTGTCTCGTTGAATTTCATAAACCCCGACTGGACAATATCGTTGTGCTGGCTCATCATATTTACCTAACGTATAATTAACTGGAAGATTGGTGTCTTTTAATTGTAAATGAATTGGTTGATTTTCTTCATGATTTGTTCCAGTCAAATAAACTGAACTAGTCTTATCAAAAGATAATACATCGTCATATTTAGGATAGTCGATTTTTTTTATTTCATTTGCTGGCGACAGAGTCTCATGGTCTGCATGAGAATGCTTTAGTGTAAATGGAAGATACCCACGAAAAAGAAGTTGATCAATTCCAGTAAATACTATCCCTGGAATTAAACCCCAATTAAAACTTGGCTTAACATTGCGCGCTTTGTATAGTTCTTGATAAATCCATGATTGCTTAAATTTTTCTGCATATCCAGATAATGATTCGTTATTAGATAAAAACTCATTGATTGTTTCAGCGGCTATCATTCCACTTTTCATTGCTGTGTGAGAACCTTTGATTTTTGGCATGTTTAAGGTGCCTGCATCACACCCAACAAGAAGCCCTCCAGGCATATACATAGTGGGCAAGCTCTGTAATCCTCCTTCAATCAGCGCTCTTGCCCCAAAAGCAATACGTTTACCTCCTTTTAAAATTTTACTAATAGCAGAATGAGTTTTAAAGCGTTGAAATTCATCGTAGGGAGATAAGTGTGGATTGCGATAATCAAGACCAATGACATAGCCAATAAAAATTTGATTATTTTCGGCATGATAACAAAAACTTCCACCATATGTATTGTGATCAAGGGGCCAACCTGCGGTATGCATTACCATTCCTTCTTTGTGTTGTTCTGGACTGACTTTCCATATTTCTTTAAAGCCAATACCGTATTGTTGAGAAGATTTACCTGTATCCAAAGCATATTTTTGAATAACTTCTTTTCCTAAATGACCTCGACAACCTTCTGCTAACACGGTTACTTTTCCATGAATCTCAATTCCGGGCTCAAAAGTATCTTTTTTATTTCCTTGTTTGTCCAAGCCCATATCCCCTGTTTGAACACCTTTTACAGATCCATCCTCATGATATAGTAATTTTGAAGCAGGAAAACCTGGGAAGATTTCCACACCTAATGCTTCTGCTTGTTCGCCCAGCCAACGACATAAATTGGCAAGGCTAATAATATAATTTTTATGATTTTTTTGAACAGCAGGCAATAACCAGGTAGGCCAACTAAATGATGAAGATGAAGATAAAAATAAAAATTTTTCTTTAGAAACTTTTGTTTTGATAGGCGCTTTCTTTTCTTTCCAATCAGGAATTAACTCATCTAATGCTCGTGTTTCAAAAACATTTCCGCTTAAGATATGAGCCCCTACTTCTGATCCTTTCTCTAAGATACATACTGATACTGCGGGATTTAATTGACGTAGTTTAATAGCCGTCGCCAATCCTGCCGGACCTGCTCCTACAATCACCACATCATATTCCATTACTTCACGAGATAAAGAATCACTCATTTTTCAAAACTTTTTTGTATATTTATTTTATTGAATATTTTTATTTTTGAATAGTATTTAATTTATCTAACTCAGCGGAAAATTTAGGAAGAACTTCAAATAGATCAGCGCACAAACCAAAATCTGCAACATTGAAAATTGGTGCTTCTTCATCTTTATTAATAGCAACAATGACTTTACTCTCTTTCATTCCTGCTAAATGTTGAATAGCTCCAGATATTCCAACGGCAATATATAAATCAGGAACAACCACTTTCCCAGTTTGACCAACTTGGTAATCATTACCAACATACCCGGCATCAACAGCAGCCCGTGAGGCCCCTACTGCCGCATTAAGTTTATCAGCAATTGCATTTAACATAGAAAAATTTTCAGCACTCTGAAGTCCACGTCCCCCAGATATTACAACACGTGCAGTACCCAATTCAGGACGATCTGATTTGGACTCTTCACGACCAACAAACTCAACTATATTTTTTTCTAAATCAAAAGTAATTTTTTCTACTTCACCACTACCACCTTCAGTCGCAGCTTGTTCAAACGAAGTTGGTCTAACAGTAATAATTTTTTTTTCATCCGTTGACTGAACCGTAGCTAAAGCATTTCCTGCATAAATGGGTCGGACAAAAGTATCTTTACTCTCAACTTTTATTATATCGCTAATTTGAGCTATATCTAAAATAGCCGCAACTCGAGGCAAAATATTTTTCCCAAAAGTTGTTGCTGGGGCAAGAATATGACTGTAATTATTAGCAAGTGAGATAATTATAGGAGCGATGTTTTCTGCAATCGGATTTTGATACTGAGGGTCATCAACCACAATAACTTTATTAACATTTTGTATATTCACTATTTTATTAGCAAGATCTTCACAAGAATTTCCTACCAATAATACTTCAATGTTTTGATCAATTTGTGAAGCTGCACCAATAGTATTAAGAGTAGATGATTTAATTTCAGTATTATTGTGCTCTGCTAGAACTAGGACACTCATTTCATATTACCTTTGCCTCATGCTTTAATTTTTGAACTAACTCTGCAACATCCGCTACCATAACGCCCTTTTCTCTTTTAGGAGGTTCAGTTACTTTGAGTTGCCTAACACGAGGAGAAACATCTATTCCAAGTTCGTCAGATGTATAATTATCAATTGGTTTCTTTTTAGCTTTCATAATATTGGGAAGTGAAGCATAACGAGGTTCATTTAAGCGCAAATCACAAGTAGCAACAATTGGAAAAGGGAGTTTAACTTTTTCTAATCCTTCATCTATTTCTCGCGTAATTATAGCTGCACTTGCTTCTAATTCAATTTTTGAAGCAAACGTTCCTTGTGCCCAACCCAATAATGCAGATAACATTTGGCCTGTTTGATTACTATCATCATCAATAGCTTGTTTTCCTAACAAAACAATTTGTGGTTTTTCTTTTTCAACAATTTTTTGTAAAATTTTTGCAACAGCTAATGGCTCAACATCATGAGTAGCCTTCACATGTATTCCTCTATCTGCACCCATAGCCAGGGCTGTACGAATGGTTTCTTGAGCCTTTTCTTCTCCAATCGAAATAGCGATCACCTCTTCTGCTTTACCTGACTCTTTAATTCTCAAAGCCTCCTCAACCGCATTTTCATCGGGAGGATTCATTGACATTTTTACATTTTCCGTCTCCACGCCAGTACTGTCAGATTTTACCCGTATTTGAACGTTGTAATCAATCACTCTTTTAACTGCGACTAAAATTTTCATTTTCCTATGCTCTTATAAAATTATTATCTGGATCATAGGGACTATCCTGAATGACCTCAACATCATAAGTGGTACCTAAAATATCCATAGTTAATTTTGATCCAACTGCTGCATAATCAGGTTGTACCATACCAATTGCTAGAGATTTTTCCACTCTAAAACCATAGTTACCTCCTGTCGCACGACCAATGACTTTATCCCCTTTATAGATCGGATTATTACCTAAAGTGTCTGCATCTTTAACTTCTTTAACTTCAAGTGTTACAAGTTTATTTTGGAAACCTTTTTGTTGCCATTGAACCAAAGCATCCCGTCCAATAAAATTACCTTTATTGAGATGAACAAAACGATCCAAACTCGATTCAAACGGCGAATACTCAATTGACATCTCCGTACCGATTAATTTATATGTTTTTTCTATACGCAAGCTATCCATTGCCCTGATACCAAATGGTTTTAATTTAAATTCCTTACCTACTTCCATTAATCTATCAAAAATATGATTCTGATATTCTATAGAATGATGAAGTTCCCATCCTAACTCCCCAACAAAATTCATACGCATAGCTATAGTAGGTGCTAAACCAACATCAATTTTTTGAGATGACAACCAAGGAAAGTTTTCGTTTGAAAAATCAGCTGAAGAAACTTTAGACATTAAATCTCTCGCTTTTGGACCAGCCAAAACCAGGACACCTATACTATTTGTTAAATTTTCAAATTTTACAGATCTGTCTTTTGGCATCCATTGTTGAATCCAATCGTGATCAAGACGTTGAAATGCCCCTGCTGAAACAATATAATAAGAGTCATTGCTTTCTTTCGCTATAGTGTATTCAGAAAGCACTCCTCCATTTTTATTAAGTGCATGACAAAGATTTACACGTCCATTTTTTTTAGGTAATTTGTTTGCAACAAGATTATCAAGTAATCTTTCTGCTCCCGGACCTGAAATTCGGCATTTAGCAAATGCGGTCATGTCTAACAAACCAACATTCTCTTGAACATTTTTACATTCATTTCCAACGTGCTCAAACCACTTTGATCGTCTAAAGGACCAATCATCAATTTGCTCCACACCCTTAGGTGCGAACCAATTCGCTCTTTCCCATCCAAATTTTTGACCAAATACCGCTCCAAGGTCCTTTAATCTATCGTAACATGGCGCTTGTCGTAATGGTCTTCCAGCTTCACGCTCCTCATCAGGATAATGAATAGTAAAAACATTAGCATAAGCTTCTTCATTCTTCTGTATTAGAAATGATTTAGTAACGTAATCACCAAAACGACGTGGGTCCACCCCCATCATATCAATAGTGGGTTCACCATCAACCATCCATTCACCCAATTGCCATCCAGCTCCACCAGCAGCTGTAATGCCAAAACTATGTCCCTCATTAATCCAAAAATTCTTTAAACCCCACGCAGGACCAACAATAGGGCTACCGTCTGGCGTATAACAAATGGCCCCATTATAAACTTTTTTCACTCCTACTTCGCCAAAAATTGGAACACGTTGAATTGCAGATTCAATATGTGACTCTAAACGATCTAGGTCTTCCTGGAATAATTCAAATTCTGAATCCTTGCTGGGTCCATCAACATAACATGCTGGAGCGTCCTTTTCATATGGGCCCAATATCAAACCTCCCGCTTCCTCTCGCATATACCATGAACTATCAGAGTCCCTTAAAACGCCCATTTCAGGCAAACCTTGTTCTTTACGTTTTTGAATTTCGGGATGTGGTTCGGTAACGATATATTGGTGCTCTACAGGAATAACAGGGAGATCTAATCCAACCATTTTTCCTGTTTGTCTAGCAAAGTTTCCTGAACAAGAAACAATATGCTCACATGCTATTTCCCCTTTATCTGTTTCTACAGTCCATGTTTCATCATTGTTTTGTTTAATGCCAACAACATTGGTATTGCGATAAATTTCTGCACCTTTGTCTCTTGCCCCCTTAGCTAAAGCTTGTGTTAAATCAGCTGGTTGAATATAACCATCTTCAGGATGCTGTATTGCTCCGATCAAACCGTCTGTATTACATAATGGCCAAATGTCTTTTACCTGCTCAGGAGTTAAAAATTTTACTTCAACACCGATTGTTTTAGCAACACCTGCATATTGATAATACTCATCCATCCTATCTTGAGTAGTTGCCAAACGAATATTACTAACTACACTAAATCCTACATTTTGGCCTGTTTCTTCTTCAAGTGTTTTATAAAAATCGACGGCATATTTATGCAATTGTCCAACAGAATAACTCATATTAAACAAAGGTAGCAGTCCTGCGGCGTGCCATGTTGAACCAGAGGTAAGTTCCTTTCGCTCTACAAGAACAACGTCACTCCATCCCTTTTTTGCCAAATGATAGAGAGTACTAACCCCAACAACTCCACCTCCAACAATTACGACTTTAGCCTTTGATTTCATAAAAATTAAAATTCCAAAAAATTTCTGTACTTCTCTAATCACATTAAATATGGTGGGTCAATCATGGGATTAAGACTAAGTCAAATTATCACAGTGTTTCTTTTCTGCCTAAACGGAGGACATATCCAAGCTGAAATGACGCTTAAAGATCTGATCTTCGATGAAAGTACTCCGTATCATTTAAAAATTCTCGATGTATTGCCCAGCGAAGCTAAAATTCAAGTCGGCTCTGATAGCGCAAAACACACTATTATTGAATTCATGGATTATTTCTGTGGTTATTGTAAAAAAATACATCCTGAATTAATTGACTTAGCTACTTCAAGGGAAGATGTGAGATTAGTTTTTTTACAGCATCCTATTTTAAATGAAACTTCTTTGGTTCTTGCTAAAATAGTAGTTGCCGCTAGTTTACAAGATAAAAGTTTTGAACTTCATAATGCAATTTTTTCCATAGAAGGTTCTCTTACCTCAGAAAAATTAGAATCAGCAATTATAGAAGTTGGGTTAAATGCAGTGCAGTTGAGAGATGACATGAATAGGGATGATGTGGCGAAAATGATTAAACTGTCTTCCTTTTTAGCCGGAGGATCTGGAGCACGAGGAACACCCGCTATGTTCATCAATGATATTTTCTCTCCAGGATACTTATCTAGAGGACAAATTGAAGGAATGCTAAGATAAAAACGTCCCCAAAATAAATTAGAGACGTTAATTAACTATATATTTTTATGCAGTTGCCTTGGATACTTCTCGAGTATTCGCATTGAATGACTCTGTAAAGGGAATAGATACAACTTCTGCATCCACTGGAACCCCTGGTGTATCAGAATACATATCAGGCAAATGAACTTTAAACTTTTGTCCAGTCTTTCCAATTGGAAATCCATTTTTACTTAAAGAACCTTCAAATGGAACATAACCCATTGCAATATTTCTTTTTTGCTCGGGGTGATACCATGGAGAGGTAATATAACCACAAGGCTCTCCTCCTTCGGCAGGAGAAATAAGCCAGAAATCAGGCGCATACTCCTCAACAGGCTTTCCACCAAAAGTCATTCCAACTAATTGAAGTTTATATGGTTTATTGTCTGACTGTAAGTCCGTTTTTATTTTTTCTAATGCTTCTTTGCCTACATAGTTAGCGGATTTATTCCATTCTCCTTTACCTGAAAGTGAAACTTGGTATCCAAGATTACACTGAAAAGGATTGTGCTGATTATCCATATCCTGACCCCATGACAATATTCCTGCTTGAATTCGCCTGTGGTGAGCGGGTGCAATAACCATTAAACTATGTTTTTTCCCCGCTTCCAAAACAGCATTCCACATATCATCAGCATAAAGTGTTGCATCTCGTAAATAAATTTCATACCCAGCTTCTCCAGAAAAACCTGATTGCGATATTACACAATCTCTACTACCCACTTTGGCTTCTGCCAATCCATAGAAAGGCATATTATCCAGATCAACTTGATCACCGATCAAATCCTTCATCAAAGCTAATGATTTCGGACCTTGAATTTGAACAGGTGCTACATCAATTTCATCAATTTCAACATTAAATCTCTTATCATGATTTACTCCTTGTAAATAAAAACTAACATCAGAGTCTGAAAGTGAAAACCAAAATTCATCTTTAGAAAGCCTTAAAAGAATAGGGTCGTTTAGCACTCCTCCCATGTGATTACATAATATGATATACCGTGCCCTCATTGGGGATATTTTAGTTGCATCACGTGTAATGACATAGTCCACAAAAGCTTCTGCATCTGGACCTATTACTTGTATTTGCCTTTCAACAGCGACGTTCCACATAGTAACGTGATTTTTAATCGCCTTGTATTCAACCATTGCACCGCCATCTTCAGGCTTAACATAACCACGAGGATGATAAATTCGGTTATAAACTGTTGCTCTCCAGCATCCAGCTTCCATAGATAAGTGCCAATAAGGTGATTTTCTAACACGTGTAGAAATCAACATTTGCACAGGAGTTGGCCCACTTTGACGAAGGTTGTATGGAACCTTCCTATCAGATTGGTCAACTGTTGTTACATGCTTGATCATGCTTAACTCCTCAATAATAATTATTATCATGACGCGGTATCTAAAGTTCTTTTTGAACGCAATAAAAAACTTGGCATTTATCAAAATATTTTGGGGATTCATCAATCTTAAATCTGACAATCTTGGGCCATATTTTTGACAATAAAATGGAAGATAGAGAATTGTGTATTTGCTAATGAAGATTATTCTCCCCCTTAGCTTTTTATTTCTTTTTTCATGTTCCGCAAGTTATGAAAAGCTGAGCAAAGAATCATTTAATCCCCCTACATCTTTATCTAAGCATTTAATGGAAGCTTATAAAACAAAAGCTGACTTTGAAGCACAAGAAATGCATGATTGGAACTCAGCTAAATTATATGCTGAAAAAGCTCTTGGTGCGGCTGATGGAAAAGATATATTGCCTGAAAAAATTAGTTATTGGGTTATTCCTGCTGATAAACAATCTGAATTAAATAAGGCGTACAATAATTTAATGACAGTCTATAAAGAAGCGTTACTTCTAGATCCTTTCAACTTAGCAAAAGCTATTAGTTCACTCGACTGCTGGGCTGAACAGCAAGAAGAAAATTGGCAAACATGGGATATCGATCAATGTCGCAATGATTTTCTATCCGCTATGCATGAGATTTTTGGCAGTTTAGAAAAAGAAGAAGGAATTTCAACTAAACAAAAAATCAATAATGAGATTTCTAAATTAGATGATAGTGTAATTGATGATAGTATAAGTATAGTTACTAAAAATTCAGAAAATAAAATATTGCAAATAATATATTTTGATTTTGATAAATCCAAGTTATCAGATGTGAGTATAGAAGAAATTAAGAATTTTATTAACGCAAATAAAAAAACTATTAAAAAATTTATTGTGGTAGGCCACACTGATACAATGGGAACAAAGAAATACAATAAGGTGCTATCTTTAGAGAGAGCGGAAGTGGTACAAAAAGTCTTAACAGAACTTGGTATTGAAAAAAATAATATTCACATACTTGGGAAAGGTGAGGATAATTTGAGAGTACAAACTGCAGATGAAGTAAAACATCCGGCAAATAGAAGGGCGGAAATTAGCCCTTTAAATTAGCTTCTATTACTTCGCATCTTGGTGTAATACTCACTCACAATTTTCATGTACACAAAAACAACTAAAAAAATTAATATAACGGTAAATCCTTATTTTTTAGAAGATCAATCTGAGCCTGAAAATCAACATTATGTTTGGGCCTATCAAGTAACCATCAATAACTTGGGCAAAGAAAGTGTAAAGCTGAAAAATCGATATTGGAAAATAATTGACTCAAATGGCACAAAACAAGAAGTTAAAGGAGAAGGTGTAGTTGGGGAACAGCCAACACTTAATCCTGGAGAAAAATTTGAATATACAAGTGGAACACCTTTATCAACTCCTTCAGGTTTTATGGAAGGTTATTATGAGATGGAAACAAAAAATGGATCTAGATTTGAAGCTTCAATACCCCAATTCTCCTTAGATAGCCCTTTTATTGATTCTAACAAATTAAATTAATAATAGCCAATTTTAATGCGTGATTTCCGTTCTGTATTAAATATTATTGGTTTGCTTTTGTGCATTGAGGCGTTAGCTATGCTAATTCCAATGATGGTTGATTTATTATACCAAAAACCTGATTGGGAAAAATTTTTTTTTTCTAGTATAATAACTTTTTTTATTGGCTTAGTTTTATATTTTTCTTTTAAAAAAGAAAAAATTCTTATTAAAGTTCGAGAAGCTTTCGTATTAACGATTTTTTCTTGGATTATTATAGCTGTTTTTGCTTCTTTACCTTTTGTTTTTTCTTCTTCAAATCTAAATTATACAGATGCTTTTTTTGAGTCCATTAGTGGAATAACAACAACTGGCGCCACTGTTATTAATAATTTAGATGACTTAAATGAAGGTATATTAATTTGGCGGTCTTTGCTTCAGTGGTTTGGTGGCATAGGAATTATTGTATTAGCAATGGCAATTCTTCCAACACTACAAATTGGAGGGATGCAACTTTTGCATATGGAACAAGATGATCCATACGAGAAAACTCTACCTAAAATTAATCATTTTATAATTGAGATTTTCTCTCTGTATCTAGGCTTAACAATTGTTTGTGCTCTACTATACTATTTTTTTGGTATGAGTGGGTTTGATGCTATTTTACATTCAATGACTACTATATCTACAGGTGGTTTTTCAGCACACAACTCCTCTTTTGGATTTTTTGATTCATCATCAATTGAAACAATAAGTATTATATTCATGATTGTTGGAAGTTTGCCATTTGTAGTCTATTTAAAATTCATGCACGGTGAGCGATCATCTATAATTAAAGATGATCAAATTAAATTATTTACCTTAATTATTATTTTGCTAATTGGTTTAACAACTCTATGGTTGCAAAAAAATTCATTGCATGAAGACTTTCTTCATTCACTTAGATTATCAGCCTTTAACATCACATCTATCTTAACAGGAACTGGTTATACAAGTACTAATTATAATACATGGGGAAGTTTTGGTTTGGTAATTATGATCGTTATAATGTTTATTGGAGGTTGTGCCGGATCCACAACAGGAGGCATAAAAATATTTCGTCTTCAATTATTATTTCGAGGTACAATAACTCAAATAAAAAAATTAACACAACCTCATGGTGTTTTCCTAACTTCGTTCAACGGAAGATCTGTTACGGATGATACTTTTAATTCCATAATGGGATTTTTCTTTATGTATATTCTTATTTTTATTTTTGCTTCAATTGCACTTAGTTTTTTTAATATAGATTTTCTAACATCTTTTTCAGCTGCTGCTTCTGCTATTTCAAATGTTGGTCCAGGATTAGGAACAACAATTGGTCCTGCATCAAATTATAGTTTATTGCCAGATGGAGCGAAATGGATACTATCATTAACAATGCTAGTTGGGAGGTTGGAACTGTTTACTTTTTTAGTATTATTGTCTGTTGGTTTTTGGAAAAAATAAATTCATAAAATATATCCTGACATGTGTATCTTTATGAGTTCTTCAGTTTTTTTAGCAAAATCAGTTAAAGCGTCTAAAATAAGACTCTCAATTATCCTGTCTGACTCCATCAAAGAAATAAATTTTCCTGAAGTGATAGAACGCTTAGTTTCAACTGTTGTGGACGATAGTATTGCATTTGAATCATCATACAGGATATATTCAGCTAAATAATTAATTTCAAATAAATATATTGTCTTTTCTTCATATTTTTTAGCGTTAGCATTTTCCACTTCTGATTTTGTTAACGATGAATCAATAATATTAATAATTAATTTGTTTTCAGTTCCAATAATAGCAAGATTACTGTCTATCCAAGATTTTAAGTGTTCTTTTGGAGGTTTTATCAAAGAATGATCGATAAACGGATCGCTAAATTTTGCTTCATATGTTTCTGTTATTTTTTTTTGTTCAGCGCTCAAAACAATTTTTGGAAGTTGATTGTAGTCAAAAACGATTTGGTCTAAAACTTCAATTTTATTGCATGAAAAAACAACCAATAAAAAAGCTAGTAAAATAAAGTATCGTAAAAAAATATTATATATTAGCATACAACACTAACTCTTAAGCAAAAAATTAAGAATACTCTGCTGAACATACATTCTGTTCTGAGCTTGTTGCCATACTTTTGACTGCTTCCCATCAATGACTGAATCAGTTACTTCTTCATTTCGATGAGCTGGTAAACAATGCATAAATATAGCATTTTTTTTTGCGTATTGCATAACTTGGTCATTAACTTGAAAATCTTGTAAAATTATTTTTTTTGATTTAGAGTTTTTTTCTCCCATCGAAACCCAGACATCTGTCATAACACAATTAGTATCTTTAACTGCTTTTGAAATTTGTGTAAAAAATTTTGAATATCGTAAATTCATTTTTTTAATCATTTTATGATTTGATATTAATATTGACTCTGGAACTGCAATCTTTAGTTTAAAATTAAAAATTTCTGCTGCTTGAAGTAATGAAATTAATACATTATTTAAATCGCCAACCCACGCAATAGTTTGATTTTCTATTTTTCCTAAAGTTTCTTCAATAGTAAAAATATCTGATAAAATTTGACAAGGATGGCTATAATTAGACAAGCCATTAATAATAGGAAGAATATTCAACGAAGCAAGTTCCAATAATTTATTATGATCATCATTTCTAATTATAAGCAAATCGAAGTACTGTGACATTGTCTTTAATAAATCTTTAGTAGTTTCACGACTTTCAAATCCAACATCATTTTTATTTAGTTCAATAACATGTCCACCTATTTTTTGCATACCAATAGAAAAAGATAATCTTGTTCGAGTAGATTGCTTCTCAAATAATAATCCCAATGATTTTGATTTAAGAAGAGAAGAATATTTAAGCGGATTTTTCTTTATGATTTGAGCAAAAGAAAGAATTTGACGTAATTCTTTTTTTCTAAAACTATCTAAATCAATAAAATGCTTAATCATCAATTTCTTGTAGGGTTTTTTCTATAATGTCTATTGCTTCATCAACTTCTTTTTTCAAAATAATAAGTGGTGGAGCCAATCGAATAATATTATCATCGGCTGGTACAGTTAACAAGCCATTTTGCGTAAACAATTTAATAATCTCCAAATTATTTTTACGCGTTTTAATACCAAGTAATAATCCTGCTCCTCTGACTTCTTCTATTTCATTATAATTTTTTTCTAGCAATTTAAGTTTGTTCCATAAATAGCGAGCAATCTTTTCAACTTTTTCAAAAAATCCCTTTTGCATCATTTCCTCAATTACGGCTTTTCCTACGGCAACAGCTAGAGGGTTACCTCCATAAGTTGATCCATGAGTGCCTTTTGTCATTCCAATACAAGCATCTTGAGTAGATAAACAGGCACCCAAAGGAAAACCTGAACCAATTCCTTTCGCCACAGCCATTATATCTGGTTCAAAATTAGCCCATTCATAAGCAAAAAATTTCCCAGTTCTGCCAAATCCACACTGAACTTCATCAAGAAAGAAAAGTATCCCCATTTCATCACATAATTTTCTAATCTGTTCTAAAAAATGTAAATTTGCTGGTCTCACTCCTCCTTCGCCCTGAATGGGTTCTATCATCACACCACCCGTATTTTCATCAATCGAATCTTTTATTGCTTTGCAATCATTAAAAGGAATTTGTATAAAACCCGATAACAAAGGTTCAAATCCTTTAGAAAATTTTTTATTTTTTTGTGCGGACAGAGCAGCAAAAGTTCTACCATGAAATGCACCTTCAAAAGTAATAATATTTTTTTTATTATTATTTTTATGAAAGTGATGGTAACTACGTATCACTTTCAATCCGCACTCAACTGCCTCAGCGCCAGAATTGGTAAAAAAAACTTTTTGAGCAAAACTATTCTGACAAAGAAGTTTTGCATATGCTTCCTGTGTTGTGTTAGAATATAAATTAGAAATATGCCATAATTTTGAAGATTGTTCCTGAAGAGCTTGAATAAGTTTAGGGTGACAATGGCCGAGAGAATTAACTGCAATGCCACTTCCAAAATCCAAATATTTTTTATTGTCGGTTGAAATTAAATAAACGCCTTTTCCTTCCTTAAAATCAAGGGTTCTTTCACCATACGTTGGCATAATATAACTGTTAACATTGTGTTTCATACTAAAATTTATGATTTTAATTTATATCCAGTTTTAAACATTAAATAGCAGAAAAAAAATAATATCAGATTAATTGTAATCAGTGTGACACTGCCAACAAATAATGAGCTATCTGATTGACCTAGAAATGCATAGCGGAATCCATCAATGTTGTAAAAAAAAGGATTAAAATTGGCGAAATTTTGCCAAAAATCTGGTAAGCGGGAAATTGAATAAAAAGTTCCAGATAAAAAAGTGAGAGGCAAAACAACAAAATTTGTAATACCTTGCTGTTGATCCCATTTATCAGCCCATATCCCAACCATTGTTCCTAAAGAACCCATCATCAAACTTCCCATGATCGCATAGAATAAAAGGGCAGCAAAAGAATAAATTGATAATGGTATAAAAATAATCATTCCTATTGCCGTTACAAGTCCACAAATTAAACCTCTAGCAACAGATCCGCCAACATATCCCAAAGCTAATTCAAAATCTCCAAGAGGAGCCATCAAAACATCAACGATGTTTCCTTGTGATTTTGCTTGCCCAATGCTTGACGCAGAGTTAGAGAAAGCATTTTGTAATATAGTCATCATGATTAAACCGGGGGCAATAAATTTAGCAAAGGAAACTCCGTTAATTGTTTGAACTGATCGACCTAACGCAAGATTGAAAACTGCTAAAAAAAGTAAGGAGCTGACTGCTGGACCAATAATGGTTTGAATTCCAACCTTAAAAAATCGAAAAACTTCTTTTTTAAAAAGCGACCATACTGATAGATAATTTGAAGAAATCATAAAAATGTTTATCCTATTATCTTAATATACAACTTTTAACAATTTTAAACCTAATGGATGATCAAATGCCTTTAATGAAATATGCTATTGATTATCTAAGTAAATATAGTTCAAGCAAAAACAACCTAGAACGAATACTTAAAAAAAAAATAAATCGATTGAAAATCGAAAAAAAGGAAAAGCTTATATTATATAATTCTATCAATCAAATTATGCTGAATTTAGAAAAAAACAAATTTATTGATGACAATAATTATGCAATATCCAAAATACGATTGTTTGCAATGCAAGGAAAATCAAAAGGTTTTATAAAAAGCTATTTAATACAAAAAGGAATTGAAAAGAATATTTTGAATAATTCTTTAGATCAGTTTGAAGAAGAGGATCCTGAATGGGAAAAGAAATCAGCAAGAATTTTTGTAAAGAAAAAAAGGCTAGAAAATTCTAATGAAAACAAACAAAAAAACTTAAGCAAAATGGCTAGAGCAGGATTCGATTACGATACGATTAAGCAAGTTTTAGAACTTGATTAACTAATTTCTTCGATGATGCAAGTTACCTTCAAGCAATCTAGCGAATGGCAAAGTTGTTTCAAATTTTTGAAATGAAATTTTGATAATCGCGGTAATAGGAACTGCCAAAAAAACACCCACGACTCCCCATAAAATTCCCCAAAAAATTAAAGATAATACAATAGTGACAGGATGAAGTTTTAAAGCTGATCCAAGAACTTTAGGTTCAATAAAGTCTCCGATAATAACTTTAAATATTGTAGGCAATGCTATTATTAAAATGATTGGTAGGGGACTTGTGTATTGAATAAAAGCTACGGGGATTGGCAAAATAACTGCAACTACAGCTCCGAAAACTGGAATGAATGTTAAAAAGAAAGTTAAACTTGCAAAAACTAGCGCTAGTTCTAAATCTAAAAACCAATAAGTAGAACCAAATAATGCAGCTGTAGCTGAAGCTATGATAAACTTTGTCGAAATATATTTTTTTACACTGTGATCAATTTCATGCCAAATTTGAGTTTTTTTCTTGCTATTATCGCCAATAACTAAAAATAGTAAAATTACTAAAATTATAAAAAAAGTTTCAAAAAAATGAGCAGTATGCGCCAATAATTCAGAAGTCCATTCAATAAAAGGAAGGTCTTTAATGGCTTCTTCTATTAATAGAATTTCCAAATCAATATTAAATTTTTCTTGAAGCCATCTTAAAATAAAATCAATAAATATGATCATCCTGTCTTGATAGTCGCTAGCATTTAATAAAAAACTTCTTATCGAGTTAAATAACGGAGGAAGAATTATGACAAAAAAACAAATTACTATAACTAGAGCAATTGGGACTGCTACAAAACGATAAACCTTTAATTTATTAATTTGAAAATCGATAATTGGATCAATTAATGTTTTAAGTAACATTGCCAGAACAAAAGGCACTAAAACTGTTTTTGCATAATAAAAAGCAAAACCACAAGCAACAAATGCAATGATTAAAACAGAAAATGTCAAAATTTGATTCTGTTCTGTTCGTCCGTTAGGCATAATCTAATATATTATTTTTTTAATATTTCTTCATTATTATTTGGAGTAGATTCCACATAAATAGATTGACTTGGAAAAGCAAAGCCTGCCTTTTCATTTTCAACTATTTCTTTAATTTTCATGGCTAAATTTTCTTTTATCTCGATAAATTTGTTCCAATCAGTTGTATTTGTAAAGCATTGAACTAACATATCAATAGAGCTATCAGAAAAATTATCTATCCTTACATAACCTTTTTGGAAATAACTGCTGCCATCATTGGCAAAACTCTCATCT
>PTLB01000013.1 GCA_002938255.1 Alphaproteobacteria bacterium MarineAlpha5_Bin3
AGTTACAAGAAAATTAATGGATTTATCTATCGATATCGATAAACCTATTGGTTTTGGCGTCCTTACTTGTGAAACTTTAAAACAAGCTACAGAAAGAAGCGATCCTAATAAAGGCAATAAGGGGGCTGAGGCAGCTAAAGGGTGTGTGAGTTTAATGTATTATCCAAGATATCGAGAAAATGGATAATAAATTAAAGTCAAAAACTAGACTTACTAATATTCAACTAATATTTCAACACATATCAACAAATGATGATATTGATGTCATAAGAGAAAATTTTGATAAATATTACAAAAATTCTTCTATTGAAAACTTTAGTAGTAAAAAAAAAATTAAGTTTGAATTTAATACTAATTTTTTAATCAAACTAAACAATTATTATAAAGAATATGTAAATTTGAATGATTATTTAATAAAAATAAATAGTTTTATAACCTTTGATAGAAAGTTTGAAAAATGGAATTTAATAAACCAATCCATTATTCTAGCAGCTATAAGTGAGTTAATAAATACAGAAGAATCCAAGTTAAAAATTGTTCTTAATGATTATTTGAATATTTCAAAAAACTTCATAAGTTTAAATGAAGTTAAGACAATAAATGCTATTTTAGATAAGTTTATTAATGAGAAAAAAAAATAAGATTACTGAACAAAAAATTATTTATAGATATTTAAATAAATTAAACTTTAATAAATCTGAAACATTTAATTTTAATAACGATGCAGCTTTTTTGAAAAAAAGAAAGAATAAAGAAATAGTTGTTACAAATGACACTATAGTAGAATCCATCGATTTTTTTAAATCAGATCCCGCTGAATCTGTAGCGCAAAAAATTATAACATATAATTTATCTGATATATCTTCAATGGGGGCAGATCCTTACGCTTTCACGCTATCATTATCTTTACCCAAAAAAATAACCCATGAATGGATATCTAAATTTGTAAAAAAAATTTTATATTTTCAAAATAAATATAATTTTTTTCTCTTAGGAGGAGATATTTCACAATCTAACCAATTAATTATTTCTAGCAATTTTTTTGGATATGTTGCAAAACAAAATATTCTAAAAAGAGAATTTCCCAATAAGGGTGATGATATTTGGGTTACTGGATATCTTGGAGATTCTGCAATAGGTCTAGCTTTAAGCAAAAAACAAATAGTTTTGAATGATGTACAAACAAAATATTTTACTAATAAATTTCTTTTCCCCAGACCTTGTATGATTGGAAGTTTAATATGTAAAATATCAACATCAGCAATAGATATTTCTGATGGTTTTTATGGTGATTTGAGCAAGATAATTAATAGCAAATTAATAGGTGCTAATATTTATTCGTCTAAAATCCCATATTCATCTAATTTAAAAAAATTATTTGCAAAAAATAAAATTGTAACTAGTGATGTTTTAAATGCTGGAGATGATTATGAGTTAATATTTACAGCTCCAAAAGATAATAGAGCCAAGCTTAAAAAAATTGCAACAAAATATAATTACAGAATTACAAAAGTAGGTAGAATTATAGGCAAAAATGGAATATATGTCGATGACCAAAAAATAATGAAATTTAAAAATCCTTATCAACATTCATTCTAATTTCTTGATTTTCTATATTCTTTCTGACATATGATGCAAAAATTTTAAGGAGACAATCAGTAATGACGACAATGCAAACTTTTATAATATTATGTGGCTTAGCAGCAGTTTTATACGGTCTTATTACATCGAGACAAATATTATCACTCAGTCCAGGTAATGATAAAATGCAAGAGATTTCAAAAGCTATTCAAGAAGGTGCAAGGGCTTATTTAAACCGTCAGTATATGACAATTGGAGTTGTTGGAGTCATTATTTTTATTTTAATATGGTTGATTTTTGGTTTAATTTCAGCAGCTGGTTTTTTTATAGGTTCCTTTTTTTCTGGCGCTGCAGGATATGTAGGTATGAACATATCTGTAAGAGCTAATGTAAGAACAACTCAAGCTGCTAGTTCAAGTTTAGCTGAAGGATTGTCTGTATCTTTTAAATCTGGAGCAGTAACTGGTATGCTAGTTGCTGGATTTGCGTTACTTTCTATAGCATTGTATTATTTTATTTTATCTAACTCAGGCAATTTTGAAGGAAGAGATATTGTGGCACCACTTGTTTCACTTGGTTTTGGTGCTTCTTTAATATCTATTTTTGCAAGATTAGGAGGTGGAATTTTTACTAAAGGTGCGGATGTTGGGGCAGATTTAGTTGGTAAAGTTGAAGCAGGGATTCCCGAAGATGATCCTCGTAATCCTGCAGTAATAGCGGATAACGTTGGGGATAATGTTGGCGACTGCGCAGGCATGGCTGCTGATTTATTTGAAACATATATAGTAACAGTTGTTGCTACTATGGTTTTAGCATCCATATTCTTTGTAGGTGACTTGAAAGATACTATGATGATGTATCCACTTTCAATTGCCGGTGTTTGCATTTTAGCAAGTATTATAGGAACCTATTTTGTTAGACTTGGTAAAAATGAAAATATTATGTTTGCTTTATACAAAGGCTTCTTTGCAACGTCTATGTTATCAGCTATATTTCTATATTTCATAACAGATCATGTGATAGGTACAGACTCTACATTCCTCATTGGAGAAAAGTCTTTTACCGGAATATCTCTATTTTATTGTGGTTTAATAGGGCTGATAATAACAGGATTAATTATTTGGGTAACAGAATATTATACAGGAACTAATTATAGACCTGTTCAAAGTATTGCAAAAGCATCAACCACAGGACATGGCACAAATGTCATCCAAGGATTAGCAATTAGTTTAGAGGCAACAGCATTGCCAGCAATTATTATTGTTGCAGGAATCATTAGTACTTATTCTTTGGCAGGTTTATTTGGAATAGCAATAGCGGTAACCACAATGTTGGCTCTTGCAGGTATGGTAGTAGCTTTAGATGCATATGGCCCAGTAACTGATAATGCCGGCGGGATTGCAGAAATGGCCAAGCTCGATGAAGTTGTTAGAAAAACAACGGATGCGTTAGATGCTGTCGGTAATACCACCAAAGCTGTTACAAAAGGGTATGCAATAGGTTCTGCTGGATTAGGAGCTTTAGTTTTATTTGCAGCTTATACTGAGGATCTTGAACATTTTACTTCTGACCCAGAGAGTAAGTTATATGGTTTAAATGTTTCTTTTGATTTATCAAACCCTTATGTTGTGGCAGGTCTTTTGTTGGGAGGACTACTCCCTTTTCTATTTAGTGCTATGAGTATGACTGCCGTAGGTAGAGCTGCAGGAGCTGTTGTAATTGAAGTCAGGAGACAATTTAAAGAAATACCTGGAATAATGGAAGGAAAAAGCAAGCCAGAATATGGAACTTGTGTAGATATTTTAACTAAAGCAGCAATTAAGGAAATGATTATACCATCCTTGCTTCCTGTTTTATCTCCAATTATTGTATATTATATTATATTATTAATAGCAGGGCAAGCTGCTGCATTATCTTGTCTTGGAGCTTTACTTCTGGGTGTAATTGTTACCGGATTATTTGTTGCAATAAGCATGACAGCAGGAGGAGGTGCTTGGGATAATGCTAAAAAATATATCGAAGATGGTAACTATGGAGGCAAAGGTAGTGAAGCTCATAAAGCTGCAGTTACAGGAGATACAGTAGGGGATCCTTATAAAGACACAGCAGGACCAGCTGTTAACCCAATGATTAAAATTACTAATATCGTAGCATTATTATTATTATCTTCAATTTCATTTTAGTTAATTTATTGAGAGTTGTCAGAAAGTTTTTGTTTTCCTATACCTCCAAATATTTTTTCTATTAGTCCGCGATCAATCAAATTATTTTTTGTTTTATCCTTAATAATATTAATTTGCTGTTCTTGATTTAAATTATATTGATTAAAAGATTGAACATTTTCATTTTCTTCAAAATTGAATACGATCATTGTTCTTTTTTCTATTCTAGAATCAAATATACTTTTGTTAATTCTTTTTTCAAAATAGTAATAATATTTGTTTTCTATAGGGTCAATAAAATTTGGTTGTCCAAGTTTTGATGTTACTTGAGTTTTATTTAAAAGTGAGTCATATTTAAAATTTTCATCAATTAATTTTCCTGAATATGATTTTGTTTCTACACAACTTAATATAATAAATAACATAAGAATGAAAATAATAACTTTTAAGTATTTGAACATATTATGATTTTACATTATTTTATAAAAAATGGAACTACAGATAAAAAAACAGCTGAACTTATCTATCAAAAAATAATTAATAATGTTAATTCAATTATTTTATGTAATTCTAAAGTGTTAAAAAAAGATATTAACACCACTTTTGAAATAACTTCAATTTTTATCATTTCTATTTTTTTTGGATCAAAATTCAAAAAAAATAAAGATGATTTTTTAATCCTTCAAGAGATAATGAATTTGTTTACTTCAGATTTAGATTATTCATTTAGACTTTATGGTATAGGAGATATGAATATAGGGAAAAATGTAAAATTTTATATAAAAAAATTTTATTTTAGAGTTTCTACCTATGAAAAAATATTTGATAATTCAGATATAAATAGTTTTATATTATTTATTAAAGATTTAAAAATTTTTCATGAAAGTGAAAATACAAAACCAGTCATTGAATTTTTATATGATGTTTCTAACAAACTAATAAAAGAATCTAAAAAAAGATCAGTTAACTCAGACTTTTTATCTCGTTTATTTATTTAATTCTTGCATTAAGCAAAGTTTTCAATAAGACGTTTGATATATTATGGCAGTACCTAAAAGAAAAACAACTAAATCTAAAAGAAATATGAGAAGATCTCATGATGCTATAAGTTTATTGAATATTATTGAAGATAAAGAATCTGGTGAACCAAGACTTTCCCATAAGTTAGATTTGTCTACAGGCATTTACAATGGGAAACAAATTATTTTTAAAAAAGATCTAAAAGATACTAAAAATAATTAATTTTTAATTTGATGGATGATATTCAGATAAACATTGCAATTGATGCAATGGGAGGAGATAATTCACCAACCAAAGTTATTAAAGGTTGTGAAATATTTTTAAATTTCAACAAAAAAATTAAGTTGATAATTTTTGGGAATAAAAATTTAATTAGTAATAATTTTTTAGAAAAATACTCTCAAATGATATCTTTTGTGCATTGTGAAGAAACAATTGCAGACAATGATG
Organism: Alphaproteobacteria bacterium MarineAlpha5_Bin3; assembly: GCA_002938255.1. Classification (GTDB taxonomy): domain Bacteria; phylum Pseudomonadota; class Alphaproteobacteria; order HIMB59; genus MarineAlpha5-Bin3. The sequence goes on from PTLB01000013.1 coordinate 5,214, forward strand.
TGCCTTCTTCTGTATTAAGATCAAAAAAAAATAGTAGTATGCGCAAAGCTATTGAATATATAAAATCCAAAAAAAATATTGGCTTTGTTTCAGCTGGTAATACTGGTGCGGTAACAGCATTATCAACTATATTATTAGGAACTTTAAAAAATATAAAAAGACCTGCTTTTTGTTCGATGATTCCAACTTCAAAAGGATTTTGTATTATGCTGGATTTGGGAGCTAACAAAGAAAGTAATGAAAATCAATTATTGCAATTTTCAATTATGGGACATGCGTTTGCAAAAACAAAAAATATTTCTAATCCAAAAGTTGCAATATTGAATATAGGAACCGAAGAAGGAAAAGGGAAAGAATATTTACAAGAAGCGTATAATCTTATTAACAATAGTTTTCTTAGTAATGATTTTATTGGATATATTGAACCAGATCAGATAACTATGGGAAAAGCTGATGTGATAGTTACTGATGGATTTACAGGAAATATAGCGCTAAAAACTGCAGAGGGTTTATCTAATTTCATAATGAATAATTTTAAAAAAGTTTTTACAAAAAATTTGCTTAATAATATTGCTTATTTAATTTTGAGAAAAGATCTTGTAAGATTTTCAAATACCGTTAATCCTATTAAATATAATGGAGCTATAGTTCTTGGATTAAACAGTGTTGTAGTTAAAAGTCATGGAAGTGCTAGCCCAGAAGCTTTCGCTCAGGCGTTAGATAACTGTTCAGAATTTGTTAAAAAAGATATAAACAAACTTATTATAGAAGAATTAAAATTGGTTAACTTTGTCAATGACTAATAATATTACAAGAGATAGCATTGCTGAATTTATACATCAAGAATTTGGTCTTACAAAAATTGATTGTAATCACTTTGTCAATGATTTGATAGAAGAGATTATTTCTGGATTAATTGCGCATAAATTAGTGAAAATTCATAATTTTGGAACTTTTAAAATCAGAAATAAAAAAGAAAGAATAGGAAGGAATCCTAAAACTAAGGAAAATTTCATGATTTCTTCTCGTAATGTTATTTCTTTTACACTAAGTAAAAACTCACTAAATATTATAAATAAAAATTTGGATGAGTGAAAAAAAATATAAATCTATTTCTGAAGTATCAAAAATTTTAAATTTAAAAAAACATGTTATTAGATATTGGGATTCAAAATTTGATGGTTTGTCAGTAAGACTTAATAGTAATAAACAGAGATTTTTTAATAATGATAATATTATAAAACTTAGAGAAATAAAAAATGCTCTTTATAAGAATGGAAAGCATAATTACTCTTTAGATTTAGCAAATACAATAGCTAATAAAAAAAATATCAACTTACATGAAGAAAAAAAATTGGTATCCTTTTCGTCAAAAAATTTTATTTATGAATTAAAGTTAATTTCGCAAAATCTTAAAAGAGTTTTAAAATCTCTGTAAATATAATTTAAATAAAATCTTTAAAACATTGATATCTCAACAAATCTTAAAAAATACTATCAATATTAGTTTTTTTTACTATTTTATTGACTTAATTTTCTCAAGTATGTATGTGCACCGCATGAAAACTTTTTCATTAAAAAGAGAGCAAATTAAGAAAAAATGGCTTTTAATTGATGCAGATAAGGCTGTTCTTGGAAGATTGGCTGTTATCTCAGCTACAATTCTTAGAGGTAAAAATAAACCTGAATATACACCAAACCAAGACTGTGGTGATAACTTAATCATTATCAATTCTGACAAAGTTCATCTTACAGGAAATAAAGAAAAAGAAAAAATTTATTATAGGCATACAGGTTTTCCTGGCGGATTGAAAGAAACTAATCCTGCAAAGCTTAAAGCAAAAAACAAGTCTACTGACATTATTAAGTTGGCTATTAAAAGAATGATACCCAAGGGACCTCTTGGTAGTCAACAACTTTCTAATTGTAAAATATTTTCAGGATCAGAACATGTCCATAAGGCTCAAAATCCAGAAGTTTTAGATATTGCTAAATTGAATAATAAAAATCTTTCTAGATAGTATAGTTATGGAACAACCCAAAGAAACAAATGAGGTTCAAGAAATTAAGCTTGATAATAAAAATAGAGCATACGCTACTGGAAAAAGAAAACAATCGATAGCAAGAGTTTGGTTGAAGAAAGGAAAAGGCAACATATCTATTAATGGTAAAACTATTGAAAATTATTTTTTTCGTCCCGTTTTACAAATGATTATTAATCAACCTTTAGAAGTGATTCAGTCTTCTAAAGATTATGATATTGTAGCTACAGTAAAAGGCGGTGGTCTTTCAGGTCAAGCAGGAGCACTACGTCATGGTATAAGTAAAGCTCTCTGTATATATGATATAGGACTTCGTCCTGCTCTTAAAAAAATTGGCTTCTTAACTAGAGATTCTAGGGTAGTTGAAAGAAAAAAACCAGGTTTGGCAAAAGCCAGACGTAGCTATCAATTCTCAAAAAGATAAATTTTCATGAAAAAAATATTATCAGTAGCCGTTTTAGGCTCAACTGGCTATGTGGGATTAGAATTAGTCAAAATTCTAATTCGTCACCCCAATATTCAAATTAAATTTTTGGGATGTGAAAATTCACCATCAAAAGATATCAGAGAATTTGATCAAAATATTGTTATTGATACTCTTCCAAAACTTGATCTCAATAATAATTTTGATCCTAAAAATTATGATTTGGTTTTCCTCTCTCTTCCACATGGTGTGTCACATAAATTTGTGAAAAATTTTAACAGAAAAATTAAAATAATTGATTTATCTGCTGATTTTAGGCTTGATTCTGAGAAATTATATTCAAAAAATTATAATAATGATCATGCGTGTCCAGAATTATTAAACCAATTTATTTATGGTTTACCAGAAATTAACAAGGATGTATTAAACACCAATTTTGATGTTGCTGTTCCGGGTTGTTATCCTACTTCAGTTTTAATACCCTTAATACCCCTTTTAAAAAAAAATTTAATTAAAACAGATAATATCATTATTGATTCTAAGTCAGGTTATAGTGGTGCCGGAAAAAAATTTGATCTTAATAATATAAAAAATAAACTAGAATTTAATTTTTATAATTATAATACAAATGAACATCGTCATATTTGTGAAATTCAACAAGAATTGGATAAACATTCAGATCAAAAAGTTATCTTTTCTTTTAATCCTCATATTCTTCCAATTTATCGCGGGTTGATGTCTACTATATATTGTGATTTGCAAGAAAATATAATTCCAAAAGATGTTGAAGATTGTTTAAATAAATTTGCACAAAACTTATTATTTGTTGATATTTTAGACAATAAAGTTCGAGGTGATTTTTTTAAAGTTCAAAATACAAATAAATGCTTAATTAAATTATATAATCAAAAATCTAAATCTAAAATAATAATAGTAAGTTTAATTGATAATTTATTAAAAGGTGCCGCAGGTCAAGCTGTACAATGTGCTAATCTCATGTTTGGGTTTAAAGAAAATATTGGTTTTTAATTAAATTATGAAAAATCCATATATATTTTTTTTTTTTATTTTATTATCGTGTGCCTATCCTGATATTGATTCGGTTCCAGATTTTGAAGATTTAGTTATTACCAAAGAAGAGTCTATTGATTTGTGCAAATTAACTAATACTGATAATAAGAGTTTGTCTAATTGTTTAGATAAAATTGAGAATAATCAGAATAAATAATGAAAAATATAAATATTTGTATAGCTGGACTTGGAACAGTTGGTTCAAATGTTATACTGAGTTTAAATGAGAATAATGACTATATAAAATCTAAGACAAATTTATCTTTCAATATTCTAGGGGTATCAGCAAAGAATAAATTTAAAAAAAGAATATGTGATATTAAAAATTTTACTTGGTGTGAAAATCCTTTGGATTTATTAAACATCAAAGATTGCAATATTCTAATTGAATTAATTGGTGAAGAAAAAGGATTAAGCTTTGATTTGGTTAAGCAAGCCCTTGAGAAAAAAATACATGTTGTAACAGCAAACAAGGCTCTATTGGCAATGAATGGTTCCGAATTATTTAAAATTGCAGAACATAATAATGTATTATTATTATACGAGGCTGCTGTTGCAGGAGGAATCCCTATAATTAAATCAATTAAAAATTCCATTTACTTAGATAAAATTAATAAAATTTCCGGCATTCTAAATGGAACCACTAATTTTATACTTACAGAAATGGAAAAGTTTAATCTAGATTTTCAAGAAGTATTGAAAAGAGCTCAATCAAAGGGTTATGCGGAGGCAGATCCAACGAACGATATAGAAGGAATTGATTCAGCGCACAAATTGACTTTATTATCTACTTTATGTTTTGGTTCTGAAATTAATTTTAAAAATAATAAATTTTCTGGAATAGGCAATATTCATATTGAGGATATACACAATGCCAAAAAATTAGGATGTAGAATTAAGTTAATTTCAGAATCTCAAATTATAGAAGGCAAAATAATTAATGTAACCGAACCCAGACTAATTAAAATTGAAAACCCCTTAGCTAATGTTGATGGTGTTATAAATGCAATTAATGTAGAGACGAAACATTTACAATCTCTTTTCTATGCAGGGGAGGGTGCAGGAGGCAAGGCTACAGCAAGTGCAATAATTTCCGATCTTTTTGAAATTTCGAATAACTCAAAATCTTTATCTTTGGGATACAAAATATCAGAATTAATTTCTTTTCAATCATTTGACTTAATGGAAAAAATTTCCCCTTATTATTTACGTATCGTTTCTAAAGATTTAACAGGAGTGTTATCTAAAATAACTTCTTTTTTGAATGAATCTGGCATTTCAATAGAAACAATATTGCAAATACCTGAAAACCAAAATAATAATAATTCTATTCCTATTATTATTGTGACACATGATACAAAAAAAAGTTCTTTAATGATCGCTCTTGAAAAAATTGAAAAACAAGAATTTATTTTAGAAAAAATCGTTTTAATAAATATGGATAAAAATTATTAATAATTTGTTTAAAGAATTATCCTTATTAAATAATAAATGGAGCCTAAAAGATTATAATGAAAGGCAGGTATTAACTCTTTCACAAAGAAATAAAATTTCACCTATCTTGGCAAAATTACTAACTCTTAGAAATGTTCAATCAGAAGATGTTGAAAATTATCTTAATTTAAATTTATATAATAATTTGCCAAATCCATTTTTACTTAAAGATATGAAAATCACGATTGATAGGGTCATTCAAGCTATAGAAAGAAATCAAAATATAGGCATTATAGCTGATTATGATGTTGATGGGTCAACTTCAGCAGCTATTTTAATTAAATTTTTTGAATTTTATCAAAAAAAATTAAATCTTAAGATCCCCGATAGATTAAACGAAGGTTATGGTCCTAATACTAGGATAATGAATTATTTTTTAAAAGAAAAAATAAACTTGGTTTTTACATTGGATTGTGGAACTTCATCTTTTGGTATTTTGGATGATGAAAAATATAAGAATATAGATGTTATTGTAGTTGATCATCATTTGAGCGAACAGAAGTTGCCAAAGGTTTTTTCAATAATCAATCCTAATAGATTTGATGAAAAAAGTGAATATAATGAAATGGCAGCAGTGGGTGTCACCTTTTTATTTTTAATGGCATTAAGAAAAAGATTGAGACAAAAAAATTTTTTTTCCAAGATCAAAGAACCCAACCTTCTATCATTGTTGGATTTAGTGGCTTTAGGAACTGTGTGTGATGTTGTTAAGTTAGATAATTATAATAGAATGTTTGTGAAAATAGGTTTGAATCTCATTAAAAGGAGAAAAAATAAGTCTATTGCGCAGATAATTGATAATTCTAATTTATATCATACCCCAACTGCTTCTGATTTAGGTTTTGTTATAGGGCCTCAGTTAAATGCTGCGAGTAGAGTTGATGACTCTTCTTTACCTTCCAAATTACTTATTAGTGACGATAAAAGTGAGATAGAAAAAATAAGTAGGAAATTAATTTTATTTAATGAAAAGAGAAAATTAATTGAAAATAATATATTTGATGAGGCTTTAATTCAGGTTAAAAAACAGGCAACAAATAAGTTTATTATTGTCCATGGCTTTGGTTGGCACAAGGGAGTTTTGGGAATAATTGCAAGTAGATTAATTAATCAATTTTATAAACCAACGATTGTTATTTCTTTTGACCAGACTGAAGGAGTTGGATCAGCAAGATCAATAAATATGATAGATTTAGGCAGTATAATTTTAACTGCTAAAAAAAAAGGATTACTTATAAATGGTGGAGGCCATAAAATGGCTGCAGGGTTAAAAATCAAAAAGAATTTATTAGATGATTTTCATACATATTTAACACAATGTTTTTATAGATATGATAAATCAATTTTTCAAAAAATTAAAGAATTTGATTTAAAAATAACATTAAATACTATTAATGAAAATTTATTAGAAGACATTGAAAAACTTGAACCATTTGGTAATGGTAATGAAGAGCCAAAATTCATTATATCTGATGTTAAAATTGACTATGTAAAAATTCTTAAAGAAAAACATTTATTAATTTTTTTTCAAACTGATAATTCCATTAATTTAAGAGCTATTTGTTTTAATTGCATAGGTACAAAACTTGGTGAATATTTACTTAATTATAAAAATTATAATTTAGAACTTGGATGTACCATTAGAAGAGATAGCTACAATAAATCTTTACTACCTCAAATGTTTATAATAGACGCGATGCTTCTTAACTAAATAATTTGAATTCTTATAATTTATAAACTATATAACGCTCGATTAGACCCCTTCGTCTATCGGTTAGGACATCAGGTTTTCATCCTGGAAAGAGGAGTTCGATTCTCCTAGGGGTCGCCAATTACATAATTTATATCCAATGAAAATTAATCACTTATTTTTTACGTTATTTATTATGTTTATGTTCGGAAGTGCATATCCTATTGGAAAAATTGGCATAAATCATTTCCCGCCTCTATTAATGGGCTCACTTAGAGTTTTATTTTTATTTTTATTTATCCTTCCTTTTTTTAAATTTTCTATTCCTAAAAAAAATTTCAAGCATCTTTTATTGTTTTCTTTTATAATGGGAGTTTGTGTATATGCTTTTTGTTATCTTGCATTAGATTTTTCTTCTCTTGTTTCTCCTATTATTATTGGAGCTCAATTAACAATTCCTTTTGGATTAATTTTAAGCAAGTTTATATTAAACGAAAATATTCCCATAAAAAAATGGATTCTAATTTTTTCTTCTTTTTGTGGTATTGTAGTTGTAGCTTATGATCCAAGATTTGTTGAAGAAATATATGGACTCTTTTTTATAATAATAATGGCTTTTTTTTATGCCTTAGCAAATATTTTGTCTCGTTACCTAAAGGATATTAATACAGTTAATCAAATAGGTTGGCATAGCTTCATAGGATTTATTTTTTTAATTATTGCATCAACACTTATTGAGGGAAATCCTTTTAATTATTTATATCCTATAAATTATGGTGGTTTATTAACAGCATTTCATGCAGGTATTTTTGTTTCTTTAATTGGACATGGTGGATTGTTTTATTTATATAAATATTATCCCGTTGCTACTGTGTTACCTTATTATTCTTTATTTCCTTTATTTGGCATTGCTCTGACCTTCATTATTTTTTTAGAAATACCAGGCCCCTATGAAATAATTGGAGGTATAATTGTTATAGGTTCAGTTTATTTAATTCAACTTCAAGACAAACAGTCTCTAAGGCTTTAAAATAATAGAGCCAGTTGATTGTCGTGATTCTATCAAAGTGTGTGCTTCAGCAGCATCTTTGAGATTAATAGTTTTGAATATATGTTCCTTAATTTCATTATTTTGAATTTTATTAAATAGTAAATTTGATGATTGCTCTAATTCATTTCTTGTAGATGTGTAGTGCATTAATGTTGGTCTTGTGTAGTAAAGACTTTTAGGATTGAAAGTCTTGTGTAAATCAATAATAGGAACCATTCCTGATGATTGACCAAAAGAAACAAATAAACCTCTGAAATCCAAACATTCTAATGACACATTAAAAGTATCTTTACCAACACCATCATAGACTACTGTAACTCCTTTTCCTTCTGTAATTTCTTTGACCTTTTCAAAAACATTTTCATTTTTATAATTTATTGTAAATGCACAACCATTTTTTTCAGCTAATTCAGCCTTAGTATCACTGCTAACAGTTCCAATCATTTTAGCACCAACTGATCTAGCCCATTGTGAAGCAATTAAACCAACACCACCAGCCGCAGCATGGAATAGCAGAAATTCATTTTTTTTTATTTTGTACAATCGTTCAAATAGATATTCAACAGTCATACCCTGCAGTAAAATAGATGCAGCTGTATTTGCAGAGATATAGTTCGGAATTTTAATAATTTTGGATGAAGGAAAGTCTCTTATTTCACAATAAGCCCCAAGAGGAACTGCAGCATAACAAACTCTATCTCCAATATTAAAATCTTCAACCTCAGTACCCAAATCAATAATTTCTCCAGCTGCCTCTAATCCAGGGCAAACAGGAGTTTTTGAGGGAAGTGGATAAATTCCGCTACGATGGTATGTATCAATAAAATTTACGCCAATAGAAGTTTGCCTTATACGAACATGATCTTTTTGAAGATTAGAAGGCAAATCATAATCAATATATTTTAAAACTTCAGGTCCACCAATTGCTGAAATTACTATTTTTTTTGACATAATAATCAAGGTACATATATTTTACTATTTTTGCAATTAGAAATTCGTTAATTTAATTCGGCTGCGATTTTTTTATATTCTAACAAGCATTCTGGATTAACCAAGGAGTTTAGATTTAAAACAGCTTCATTATTCATTATTTTTTTTACTGTTAATTCTACTATCTTACCATTTTTTGTTTTTGGGATATCTTGCACTTGTATCATTTTAGAAGGTATGTGTTTGGGTGATAGTAAATATTTAATTTGATTTCTTATTTTTAAAACAAATTCATCATTTATTAATTTATTAGGAATTAGTTTGAGAAATAAAATAACTTGAGTATCATTTACAAGTTGATGTTCAACTGCAATACATTCAACAACATTTTCTATATTTTCAACGACTCTATACAATTCAGCCGTACCTATTCTAACCCCCCCAGAATTTAACGTGGCATCGGAACGACCATAAATGATCAAGCCATCATTTACAGTTATTTTTGCATAATCTCCATGATGCCATTGGTTGGGATATTTAATAAAATAAGCTTCATTGAATTTTTGATTATTTTTATCGTTCCAAAAAAATAAAGGTTTTGAAGGGAAGGGAGATTTGCACACTAGCTCACCTTTTTTATTTGTTATAGATTTTCCTTGTTCATCAAAAATATCAATATCCATACCTAGACCTTTACATTGAATTTCTCCTGAATATACTGGTTCATTTGGATTACCTAAAACGAAGCATGACACAATATCTGTCCCTCCACTTATAGAAGCTAAATGAATATTTTTTTTAATAAATTTATAAACGTATTCAAAAGTTTCTTGAACTAATGGTGAACCAGTTGAAGCAATACTTTTCAGATGATCTAATTTATATTTTTTCCTAATATTAACTTTATTTTGTTTAAAATAATCAAGAAATTTTGCTCCTGTTCCAAAAAAAGTAATTTTTTCACTTTCTATAATTCTAAATAAATGTTCCCTATTTGGATAAAATGGCGAACCATCATAAAGATAAATACTTGCATTTGAACTTAGACATGAAACTAGCCAATTCCACATCATCCATCCACAAGTAGTAAAGTAAAAAATTTTATCATTTTTATTTATATTGCAGTGTAATTGATGTTCTTTTTTATGTTGAATAAGAGATCCTCCTGCTCCATGAACAATACATTTAGGGATTCCAGTAGTGCCACTTGAAAACAAGATATATAGCGGAGTATTGAATTCAAACCGTTCATAGTTTTTGTGCTCATTACTTTTATTTAGTATCTCATTCCAATCTTGATACTGAAAATCTGCCTGATAATCTTTTTTGTTTTCATTATATGGTATAATGATGATTTCTTTTAAATTAGATAATTCTTTTTTTATCTCATTTACTTTACTTAATGTTTCAATCTTTTTATTATTATAATAATAATAATCAGAAATTATCAACACCTTCGGTTCTATTTGTTTAAATCTATCAATAATTGCCTTCGGACCAAAATCAGCGGAACAAGAAGACCATATAGCTCCAATTTTTGCTGCAGCAAGAAATGAAATTACAGTCTCTGGTATATTAGGGAGAACACCTACTATTCTATCACCTTTATGGATATCGATATCTATAAAATGTTGAGCAATTTTATTTACATTTTGGCCAAGTTTTTTCCAAGAAATTCTTCTTTTAAACCCTTGTTCAGAATAAAATACTATTGCATCATTCTCGTCTTTTCTCCGAATTGCATTTTCTGTAAAATTTAATTTTGAATTCTTAAAAAAAACTGAATTAATAAAAGATTTCTCATTTTCAATAATTGGTTTTTTTTTATTTCCCTTGATTGATGTAAAATCCCAGATGTCTGACCAAAATTCACTTTTTTTATTAACACTCCAATTATGCAATGAGGTATAACTACTATCTTTTATCTTATGAAGAATTTTTTTTTTAAATTGATTTAAATTAGTATTATGATCATCTGTTGACCACAAAAATGAATTGGTCATTAAGTTTAATTTTTGTATTTTTCCTTGAGTGTTCTAATTCTAACAATCACGTCTACATCATGTAATTTTAAACATGCAGGAATAGAAGGAATATTTAAATCAATATTTTTAGTAGGTATATCAATAACTTTATTTTCATCTTCGATATATAGATGATAATGACTTTCTTTGTTTGTGCAATATAGAGACTTATTTTGATCAACCACTATCTCTCTTATTAAGCCTAATGAAGTAAATTGTTTAAGAGTATTGTAGATAGTTGCTAACGATATTTTTCTGTCCTCTTCTCTTACTTCATCAAATAAATCTTCAGCTGAAATATGTCTTTTGCCTTTTTCAAATAACAACTTAGCAAGGATCATTCTTTGTTTTGTTGGCCTTATACCATTAGCAGAAAGCTTGTTGATAGCTTTATTGAAATTACTTAATGGATTATAAATTTTATTGTGATCCAACATATGATATTCCCTTATATCTCTATAATATGAATATGTATATATTTTCTGCTTTTGGAATT
>PTLB01000014.1 GCA_002938255.1 Alphaproteobacteria bacterium MarineAlpha5_Bin3
GAACCTAAATATTTTTTTATTAATTCTGGATGATCTTGAATAGCTTCACTAATTGAACAAAAAATTATTCCTAATTTTTCTAACTCTCCCTTGTAAGTTGTAGCAACAGATACACTATCAAAAACAGCATCAACAGCAACGCCTGCTAAAACTTTTTGCTCTTGAAGTGGAATACCTAACTTCTTATAAGTTTCCAAAAGTTTGGGATCTACTTCATCAAGAGATTTTGGTTTATTTTCAAAACCCTTGGGGGCAGAAAAATAATAGATATTCTGATAGTCAATTTTAGGAAAATTAATATTAGCCCAGGTTGGATCTTGCATTGTTTTCCATTTTGCAAATGATTTCAATCGCCAATCTAACATCCACTGAGGCTCTCTTTTTTTTGCTGATATGAATTTTATAGTATCTTCATTTAGGCCTTTCTCGGACCTTTCTGATTCAATTAAAGTTTCAAAACCATATTTGTAATTTTGGTCAGCATAATCGTCAATTTGTTTTTGAGTTTGTTGTAAATTCATAGGTATCAAATAACGAAAAATAAAATAATTTCTAGTTATTTCAACAAAAAATAGGTGAATTTAGAACCTATTCTAAATTAGTTGCTTGTTTTAGTTATCCATCCACCACCCAGAACTTGCTCACCAAGATATAAAACACAAGCCTGGCCTGGAGAAGTGGTATTAATTTCCTCATCAAAGGTAAATTCTGCTGATTTTGAGTCTATATTTAATAAACCAGACGCCTCTTTTTGAGTTGATCTTATTTTTGCTGAACATATTAAATTAGTTTTTGATACCGAATCATCCAACCAATTAACTCTATCTAAGCTTATAACTGTTTTTTTTAATAAATTTTGATCTCCTAAAAAAATTTGATTATTTTTCTTGTCAATATTAACAACATAGAGAGGAAATTTTGAACCTCCAACTCCCAATCCTCTTCTTTGACCGATTGTATAATTAGCAATTCCCTTGTGCTTTCCTAAAATATTGCCCTCAGAATCTAAAAAATTTCCTTCAATATTCAATTCTGGTTTTAATTTATTAATGAGATCTCTATACGAACTAGAAGTAACAAAGCAAATATCTTGACTGTCAGGTTTATCACTAACTTCTAATTTAAAATTTTCTGCCATTTTTCTTACTTCTGATTTGAGGTAATTGCCCAATGGAAAACGCAAATAATCTAACTGATCTTTAAGAGTTGCAAAAAGGAAATAACTTTGGTCTTTAGATGCATCTTTAGCTTTAAATAATTTCACGTTTGATTTGTCCTCTAGTCGCCTTACGTAATGCCCTGTAACCAGAGTATCTGCATTCATAGCTTTTGCTTCGTTCAATAAATCTCTAAATTTAACAGTTTGATTGCACTGAATGCATGGAACGGGCGTTTGTCCATCGGCATATGTTTCAATAAAATTATCTATTACTCCTGAAAAAAATTTATCTTGGTAATCTAGAGTTATATGAGGAAAATCATGTTGCTCAGCCACTTTTTTAGCATCTTCAATATCTCTTCCTGCGCAACAAGATTTAGAACTTTTTGCCTTAGTTTGACTATATAGTTTCATTGTTATTCCAATAATGTCATATCCTTCTTTTTTAAGCATGGTAGCTGCAACGGAGCTATCGACACCTCCTGACATTGCAATGACAACCTTTGTGTCTTTATTTTGTTTGTTAAAACCAAGACTATTCATAAATAATTTTAATCTATATTTACAAATTTGCTTTAGTTCAATATTACCTTTGTTTAATTGGTAGATTTACTAATATCTGGTCCTGAAGGGAAAATAGAAGCAAAATATAGTCATAATAATGCCCATAATTCGCCAATAGTACTCATTTTACATCCTGACCCCTCTAGGGGAGGTACAATGAATACAAAAATTATTTTTCGTTTATATAAACTTTTTGTAGACAATGGTTTTTCTGCAATTAGATTTAATTTTAGAGGTGTTGGCAAAAGTGAGGGTTTGTTTGATGATGGAGAGGGAGAATTAAGCGATGCTGCCAGTGTTTTGGATTGGTTACAGCAATACAATACTAATTCTAAAGTTGTTTGGGTTGCAGGTTTTTCTTTTGGGGCATGGGTTGCGATGCAACTTTTGATGAGAAGACCAGAAATTAATAACTTTATTAGTGTTTCTCCGCCAGCAAATACCCGTGATTTTAGTTTTTTAGCGCCTTGCCCTTCCACAGGTTTAATTGTTCATGGTGACAAAGATACTATAACTTCCTTTGATTCTACAAAGATCTTATCTGAGAAATTACAGAAACAAAAAAAAGTTAACATACATTTTAAAAGCATAAAAGGCGCTGATCATTTTTATGAAAACTTTACAGACCAATTTTCATCTACAATAGATAACTATATTAAAGATAGTTTAGCCAACCTAAAGTGAAATTAACCATAAATAAAACTTAATTTTTATTTTTATGACCTATAAATCAGATTTTTTAAACGAAATAGAATCTCGAGGTTTTATTTATCAATCTTCTGAGATTGAGGATCTAGACAATCTCATGTCTAAAAAAAACATTACTGCTTATATCGGCTTTGATATTACAAGCGATAGTTTACATATAGGAAGTTTAGTGCAATTAATGCTGCTTCATTGGCTTGACTACTTCGGTCATAAAACAATTGCATTAATGGGAGGGGGAACAACTCTTGTGGGGGACCCTTCAGGAAAAGATGAAAGCAGAAAAATCCTACGGCAAGAAGATATAGAGAACAATATAGCTAAAATAGAAAAAACTTTTAGCAAATTTATTAACTTAAAAGACAAAGCAAAACTAATTAATAATTATCAATGGCTTTCAAATTTAAATTATATTAATTTTTTAAGAGATATTGGAACCAAAATTACTATTAATAAAATGTTAACTTTTGAGTCCGTAAAAAACAGACTCGATAGAGAACAACCTCTTACTTTTCTGGAATTTAATTACATGCTGCTTCAAGCATATGACTATTATCATTTAAACAAAGAATATGATTGTGAATTACAACTAGGAGGTTCAGATCAATGGGGCAATATTGTAAGCGGTATTGATTTAATTCGCCGTTTAAACAATAAAAAAACATTCGCTATTACCTCGCCTCTCATAACAAACAATGATGGTTCCAAAATGGGCAAAACAGCTGATGGAGCAATATGGTTGGATGAAAATAAACTTTCTAATTATGATTTTTACCAATTTTGGAGAAATGTCAATGATGCCGATGTTCCTAAATTCCTTAATCTATTTACTAAACTGCCTCATGAAGAAATATCAAAACTCTCAAAATTAAAAGGTCAAGAAATCAACGAAGCAAAAAAAATACTTGCATTTGAAGTAACAAAAATAACAAGAGGAAAAGAACAAGCTAGAGAAGCTATGGATATTAGTGACAATATTTTTGCAAAAAATACACTTGATGATCGAATTACTTCATATAGTGTGAACTCAAAGGAACTATTAGAGTCATCTTTCTCTTTGCTTGATGCAATAGAAAAACTACAATTGGTTAAAAGTAGAAGTGAAACAAAGAGATTAATTAAATCAAATGGTATAAAAATTAATGATAAGAACTATAATCAAGATGACTGCTCTTTATCAAACTATGCCAAAGATAATGAAATTAAAATTAGTGTTGGTAAGAAAAAAATTGGTGTTATAAAAATTATATAATTATTTCAAAGTAAGTGATTTCTCTAAAAATTTATCTATATCTCCATTTAATATATCATTAACATTCGAGGACTCATGATTTGTTCGCAAATCTTTAATTAATTTATATGGATGCAATACATATGATCGAATTTGATGCCCCCAACCAATATCTTTTTTTTCACTGTGAATCTTATTTTCTTCCTCTTTTCTTTTTTGTAATTCAAGTTCATATAACCTAGATTTCAGCATTGCCATCGCATTTGATTTATTCTTATGTTGAGAACGATCATTTTGACATTGTACAACAACTTTAGTTGGGATGTGTGTTATGCGAACAGCGCTATCAGTTTTATTGACATGCTGTCCTCCTGCCCCAGAAGCTCGGTAAGTGTCAATGCGTAAATCTGTTTCATTAATGTCTATTTCAATTTTTTCATCGATTTCCGGGTAAACCCATATACTGGCGAAACTTGTATGACGTCTTTTATTACTATCAAACGGGGAAATGCGAACCAAACGATGGATTCCACTTTCACGTTTTAGCCACCCATATGTAAAATCTCCCGAAATTTTTATAGTTGATGATTTAATGCCCGCCTCTTCCCCTCTGGATTCCTGTAATAAAGATACTCTGTAAGTCTTGCTTTCAGCCCATCTTACGTACATTCTTTGTAGCATTTCGGCCCAATCCTGGCTTTCTGTTCCACCGGCACCTGCATGTATTTCGACAAAAGCATTGTTCTGGTCTGCCTCTCCGTTCATTAAATTCAAGTACCTGACTTCGGTAGAATCCTTAAGCAGCTGATTGGAATCTTCAACTAATTGAATGATTGTTTGTTGATCGTTTTCATCAACAGCAAAGGCATAAAATTCTTTCAAATCGGATAATGATTGCTTGATACGGTGAAAATCAGCAATTTTTTTTTCTACAATTTTAATATTTTGAAAAAGTGTTTTAGCTTCTAAGTTTTCCCAAATATTTGGATCGTTAGTTTTTTGTTTTAATTCTAATAAGTCTTTTTCCAATTTGTCATAGTCAAACTCCCCTCCTTAGAAGATCAAAATTGAGGGTAATTCTTTCAATATTATTCTCTATATCTTCTTGTGTCATAGTTAGTTGCTTAATAAACTACCTGTTCCAGAAATGGAATTATTATTAATTGTTCCAAGATTATCTAATTTTTTTAGTCTGCTTTGATTATAAGGCTCAGTACCTATTATAAAAGGTTCAAATATTCCTTCAGAAATTTTTGAAACCAAACCCGTCTTGGGATCAATTTTGACAAAACTTATTCCTGAAGGAACTCGGAAGGGAATTTTACTTGGATTAACTTTCGCCTCTTTCATAAATTCTTTAAAAATTGGGACGGCAACAGCGGAGCCTGTTTGTTTGTAGCCCAAACTTTTTGGTTGATCAAAGCCTACATACACTCCTACTGCTAAATCTGGTGAAAAACCTACGAACCAAGCATCTTTATTTTCGTTTGTTGTCCCTGTTTTTCCTCCAAGAGGAGTATCCAATTCCTTTATTCTTCTGCCCGTCCCCCTCAAAATTACACCCTCAAGCATTGACGTAATTTGATAGGCTATTCTTGGATCTAATACTGATTGTTGATTATTAATAATGTCAGGAATGGAGTAATCAATTTCAGAATCTATTTGATTGCATGAATTGCATTTTTTAATTTCATTTATTAATATTTGTTTTCCAGTTTTATCATAAACACTCGTAATCAATGATGGATTAATTTCTTTTCCACCATTAACAATCATTGCATAAGCATTTGTTAAATCCAAAAGGGTAACCAATCCAGAACCTAGGGACATTGATAAATTATTGTTCATATTTTTTCCAATTTTAAAGTCTCTGGCAGTATCTAAAATTTTCTCCATACCTATTTTGTCGGATAATCTTATCGTCATAAGATTTCTTGATTTTTCTACCCCAGTTCTCATTGGACTTAACCCATAAAACTTATCAGTATAATTTGAAGGTTTCCATTTTGGTAAGCCGGGTCCCTGATCTACAACATAAGGCGCATCTAATATCAAAGTAGCAGGGGTATAACCCTCTTTCATTGCTGCTATATAAACAAAAGGCTTAAAAGCGGATCCAGGTTGTCTTTTAGCTTGAGTTGCCCTATTAAATTCACTTAATTCAAAACTAAATCCTCCTGATAAAGCTAAAACTTTTCCTGTATGAGGATCGATTACAACTATAGCACCATTGATTTTTGGGATTTGTCTGATAGTCAATTGATCTGCTATCAATTCTGCAAAAAATACATCTCCGATATTAAATTTTTCTTTTATTAGCCACTTATTATCATCTGAACTTAGATCAATGGTATTATGATCGCCTTTCGAATTAATTACTTCTAGTATTAATTCAGATATATTATTTATTTGATAAACAGCCCATTTATCGGGAAATGGATTTTTTATATTTTTTAATAAATCATCTTCGATTATTAATTTTTGTATGTTTGCTAATACTCCCTTCCAACCAT
This sequence comes from Alphaproteobacteria bacterium MarineAlpha5_Bin3, assembly GCA_002938255.1. Taxonomy (GTDB): domain Bacteria; phylum Pseudomonadota; class Alphaproteobacteria; order HIMB59; genus MarineAlpha5-Bin3. The sequence continues at coordinate 6,173 of PTLB01000014.1, forward strand.
TTTTTTTATCTTGATTAATAAGTCCAGAAATTAAAACATGATCTGCAATTTTTTGTAATTTGGTATTTATTGAAGTTTTAACTATCAAGCCTTGTTCATACAAAGCTTGTTTTCCAAATAAGTCATAGAGTTTTTTTCGCACCTCTTCTTTAAAATAATTTGCTTCTTCAAACTGCTCTTCATATCTATCTTGTACAATAAGTGGTTTATTTTTATATTGTAAATATGCCGCAGATATATATCCATTTTCATACATCCTTTGCAAAACCCAATTTCTTCTTTCAATAGCATTTGAATACTTTGTTATAGGATTATAATTATTAGGTGCTTTTGGTAAAGCTGCTAAAAAAGCAACTTCTTCTAGGGTTAATTCATTTATTGATTTATTAAAATAATTTAAGCTTGCAGCAGCAATGCCATATGAGCCATAACCCAAGTATATATCATTTAAATATAATTCTAGTATTTGTTCTTTATTTAAAATATTTTCAATGCGGACGGCCAAAATCATTTCCTTAAATTTTCTCTCTAAACTTACTTCATTAGTAAGCAATAAATTTTTAACAACTTGTTGAGTAATGGTTGAAGCTCCTATCATTTTTTTATTCGAAAAATTATTTACAATATTTGTAAATACGGCACGAATAATGGCTAGTGGATCAATTCCTATATGTTCAAAAAATTTTTTATCTTCTGCAGAAATGAATGCATAAATCAAATTTTTAGGAATTCTATTAATTGGAACAAATATTCTCTCTTGAATAAAATACTTATCTAGAAGCAATCCATCAGAGGTAAACACCCGAGAAGTTAAACTAGGGTTATAGCTTTTTAACTCATTATAACTTGGTAATTCAGGGGAAACCTTCCATAAAAAATATATTAGCATCGAAAAACATATAAATATCAAAAAAGCCCCTAGTATTAAGAATTTTTTAAGTAAATTAAGCATTAAATTCATCAATATAATTTGTAGATTGTGAAAGAGTTAAAAATATGACATTAGGCTACTTATTCAAAAAATTGTTCAAAATAGAATTTAATAACAAAAAATAAAGAATTTTAATGCAAAATACAAAAAATATTTTTTACGGAGTTTCAATCATATGTCAAAAAGAATACTTATCGATTCATCAGATAAAGATGAAATTAGAGTCGCTGTTACTACAAATGGGAAGCTGGACGATTTTGAAATAGAAACAAGCAAAAAAAATGCCCTCAAAGGGGATGTTTATTTAGCTAAAATAACAAGAGTTGAACCATCTTTACAAGCAGCTTTCGTCGATTTTGGTGTCAACAGAAATGGTTTTCTTCCTTTAACTGAAATTCACCCTGATTATTTCAAGATACCCATAGCTGATCAGGAGAAATTAAAAGAATTATCTAGTAAATTACAATTTGATGAAGAGGTTGAAGATAATAATCTAGAAATTACAGATGACAATAATAACAAATTTAATAAAGATTCATCTGAAGATGATACAATTGAAGAAAATAATAAAACAAGAAAAAGAATAGATCATAAAAAAAACTATTTAAATTTTTTTCGTAAATATAAAATCCAAGATGTTATTAAGCCAAGACAAGTAATTCTTGTTCAAATTAATAAAGAAGAAAGAGGCTTCAAGGGAGCCGCTTTGACTACTTTTTTATCCTTTGCTGGAAGATATTGCGTTTTAATGCCAAACAGCCTTAATAAAGATGGTATCTCAAGAAAAATTGGAGACTTTGAAGAAAGAAAGAAATTAAAAAAAATTTTATCAAGTATTAATATTCCAAATAAAATGTCTGTTATTGTTCGTACAGCCGGTGTTGGAAAAACTATAAAGGAAATTTCTAAAGATATCTCTTACTTAACAAATCAATGGAATAAAATTAGGGCAATTACACTCAAATCTGAAGCACCAAATTTAATTTATGAAGAAGGAAGTCTTATAAAGCGAACAATAAGAGATATGCTTACAGATGATGTTGATGAAATTTTTATAGAAGGTAAAAGCGCTTATGACGCTACTAAAAAATTAACCAAAAATATTGTACCTAATCAATTAAAAAATATTAAACTTTATAAAGAAAAAAACAAATCTTTATTCAGCGAACATAACATTGAAAATCAAATAAATGAATTGTTCAGCTTAACTGTTAAGCTTAATTCTGGAGGTTCAATAGTTATCAATACTACTGAGGCTCTAGTAGCTATTGATGTCAACTCTGGAAAAAATACATCGGAACGCAATATTGAGAGTACGGCATTGAAAACTAATCTTGAAGCTGCGGTAGAAGTAGCAAGACAATTAAGACTCCGTGATTTAGGTGGACTTGTAGTGATTGACTTTATTGATATGGATGATTATCGCAATAATTTTAAAGTTGAAAAAACAATTAAAACCGCCCTTCATCAAGATAGGGCTAGAGTACAAATAGGAAGAATTAGCTTATTTGGTTTGCTCGAACTGTCAAGGCAACGTCTACGTTCAAGTTTGATAGATCGTTCTTTTGAAAAATGTCCTTATTGTAATGGTTCGGGATTAATTTTAAATACAAATTCTATATCTGAACAAATTATGAAAGTGATAAAGGAAAAAGCTATTACCAATAAGAGTGTAAAAATAAATGTTAAATGCAATTCAGCACTTGCAGAAACTTTAATTAATGAAAAACGCGAAGAAATACATCAATTGGAACAACAATATGAATGTACAGTTAATTTTAATTTTTATAATCATTATTCTCTTCATGAGCCTAATATCGAAATAGAGAAGAGTAGTATTAAATCAAAAGATGAAATAAAAGAAAAGAAAGAAACTTTAACAAAAAGTATAAAAAAAACCAAAAAAAAAGTAGTAGCTAAAAAAACAACAAAGAAAAAAGAAATCAAAATTAAATCAAACAAAAAGCAAAAAAACAAAAAAGTTCAAAATGAAAAGGAAGAAGATATTATTAACACTAATAAAGAAGAAATTGCAAAAATAGAATTAATAAAAGAAGAAAATGAAAAATCTGGTTGGTGGTCAGAATAAATAAATGAAGAAAATATTATTAATTTTATTTTTTTTTTTGCACTGAAATTAAAGCCGCTAATATTCTTGATTATGAAACTCAATTATTTACTGAAAGCATCATCGATATTATTTGTGAAGCAAATGACTATGATAAAAAAATAAATTTTTCAATTGTCCTAGATGATAATCCTAATGCTTATATAGATATTAATAATAAACTATTTATTTCAACAGGCTTATTTAAATATGCACCTTCATATGAGGCTATAGTTGGAGTGTTAGCGCATGAAATTGGTCATTTAGCTAACTTTCACATTTCTAAAAGAATTAAATCACTTAAAAATCTACAAAATTTAAATCAATTGGCTAGTTTATCGATAATAGCTGGTTCACTAATAACTAATAATAATGACTACTTGATACAGTCATTAGTTACAAATCAAATGGGCATCCATAATTATTATCAATCCTTTAGCCGAGATCAAGAAAGGGAGGCGGATTTTTTTGCAATTATCACATTGGATAAACTTCAATTATCTCATGTTCCTCTAATAAAATTTTTAAATTTGCTAGAGAAAAATTCAAAACAAAAAGGAAATTTAGATGAATATCAAAAATTTTCATCCCACCCCTTATATGCTGAGAGATATAATATAATAGAACAAATAGCAAAAAAAAAGAAAATTTTTTTTGATAAAAAAATTAATAAAAAATTTAATTATATAAAAGCAAAATTGTTTGGATTTACTTCATTAGAATTTAATGAAATTGAAGAATATTTGAATGGTGATTATCTTAATTATGCACAATCAATAATTTTTTCAAGAAAAGGTGATTTAAAAAAATCACTACAGTTGCTAAACGACCTTTTAGAAAAAAAACAAAATTATGAGTATTTATTAGAAACAAAAGCAGATATTCTTTATTCACATGGATATTCTGATGAGTCCTTAAAATTTTATAATAAAATAATAGAATCTTATCCAAACAATCATTATGTTAATAAAAGGATATTTGATATTAAATTTACTTCAGAAAGTTTTGAAAATAAGGAATTTTTCGATAATGTTTTTGATGATTTTTCTTTTTTGATAAATATTTTTCATAATGATAAAGAATTAATAAGCAAATTTAAGCGGATTGCGGAAAAAAATAAAAAATCTGATTGGATTAATTATTTTTCGATTTATCAAATAATTTATAATGAAATAAATATAAATTATAATATTGAAGAAATAATGAAAAAAATGTTAATTCTCTTAAAAAATACAAATGATCCTATTCTGCAAACACTAATAAGAAAAGATATTAAGAAAATTAATAATGCTTAGTGGTTCACTAACATATAAAGATTATGATGATCTTTACAATAAAGGACAAATAATTAATCCATATTTTTTAAAGTCCCAAATACAACCATCAAGTGTGGATCTTACTCTTAGTGAAGAATGTTACGAAATAAATGTAAGTTTTTTAAGCCCTAAAACAAATGTTCGTGACAAATTATCTCAAATTCTTGTAAAAAAAATTGATCTCAATGAAAGATTTGTATTTGAAAAAAATAAAACATTTCTAGTAAAATTAAACGAAAGTTTGAATTTACAAGACAGCATTTTTGGATTGTGTAACCCTAAAAGTACCACAGGTCGTCTAGACATTTTTTGTCGAACAGTATTAAATAATAGTGACGAATATGAAAAAATTCCAATAAACTACCAAGGAGAAATGTTTATAGAAATAACTTCTCGCTCATTTAATTTAGAACTGCAAAAAGGTGATTCTCTTAATCAAATGCGTTTAATTTCTGTTAAACATATTTACCTTGATGATAGTGATCTTCAAAAATATCATAATGAAAATTACCTAACCTTAAATGATAAAAATATAAAAATTCAACCCAATATTTCTTGTGGCCTTAAGCTCTCAGTTGATCTATCACATAAAAATATAACTAATGCTTATGTTGCTAAACATAATGCTCCCAATCTATGTTTTCAAAAAGTCCGATTTCATAAAACTTCTGATTATTGGAATTCAATTAAAACACAAAATGGAACAATTATTATTGAAAAAAATAATTTTTATATTTTAAAATCAAAAGAAAAAATACATATACCTAAAAATATGGCAGGTGAGATGATTCCTTATGATACTGGGCTTGGCGATTTTCGTGTTCATTATGCTGGTTTTTTTGACCCTGGTTTTGGTAACTTGAATGGCTCTTTTGCGGTACTTGAAGTTAAAACAAACGAAGTTCCATTTCTTTTAGAGGATGGGCAAATAATAGCTAGAATAAAATATGAAATGCTTAACAAGGATTCCGATGTGGTATATGGTACTGATATTAATTCCAACTATCAAAATCAGAGTCTTGCATTAAGCAAACACTTTGTTTAGAATTTAAAATAATGAAAAAAATCATCCTAATTAATGGTCCAAATTTAAACCTTCTTGGTAATCGGGAAAATAATATTTATGGTAATCATTCCTTAGAAGAGATCAAAAAACAGTCAGAAGAAAAAAGTGCCGAGCTTAATCTTGAGTGTTTTTTTTGTCAGAGTAACAATGAAGGTGAACTCATTAATTTTATTCATTCAGTGGAGAAAGAATATGATGGATTAATAATTAATCCAGCTGCTTTTACTCACACTTCAGTTGCTCTTCTAGATGCACTTAGATCTATTTCAAAACCCAAAATTGAAATTCATTTGTCCAATATATACACAAGAGAAGAATATAGAAAAAAAAGCATTACATCAGAAGGAGTTGATGGATTAATATGTGGTTTTGGTTCTCTTAGTTATATTCTAGCTATAGAAGCCATTAATAATTTAATTTATACTAAATAATTATATGTCAAAAATTGATAAAACAGATCTAGAGAATATTACTTTAATAAAAAAAGAATTAAAATTAAAAAACGTAACTAGTGTAAAGATAAAAAAAGGAGATTATGAAATTGAACTTTCTTCTCAAAATCAACCACTTTCTTTAAATCCTGCTACATCTGTTGCTTCTCCGAAAAACCCTTCAACAAATACTGAAAAAATAGAAAAAAGTCCAAGTTCAGAGAATATTGTTAAATCACCAATGGTCGGGGTAGCTTATTTGTCGGTTGACCCTTCCACACCTCCCTATGTAAAGGTTGGACAACATGTTAAGCAAGGAGAAACTTTACTGCTCATTGAAGCCATGAAAACTTTTAATGAAGTCAAGGCACCAAAGTCAGGTATCGTAAAAAAAATTATTGTTCTTAATAGTCAACCTGTGGAGTTTGGTGACGATCTTCTAATATTTGAATAATGTTCAAAAAAGTACTTATCGCTAATAGAGGCGAGATTGCTCTACGTATTTTACGGGCGTGTAGAGAGCTTAATATTAAAACAGTAGCTATACACTCAGAAGCTGATGAATCTGCAATGCATGTCCGAATGGCTGATGAAAGTGTATGCGTTGGACCTGCCTCAGCACAATCAAGTTATTTGAATATTCCTGCAATTATTACTGCAGCAACAATAACTAATGTTGATGCTATACATCCAGGATACGGATTTTTAAGCGAGAATCAACGATTTGCTGAAATCATTGAAGAGCATAATGTTAAATTTATTGGCCCTAATTCCCAACACATAAAAATGATGGGGAATAAAATTTCTGCTAGGAAAATAATGAAGGATAATAATGTACCTATAGTGCCAGGATTAAATGACATCTCTGATAAAAATAAAATTAAACAATTTATTGATAGAACAGAACTGCCAATAATAATTAAGGCTGCAAGTGGTGGCGGTGGAAAAGGAATGAGAATAATTAAGGATTATAGTGAATTAGATAAATCAATTAACGCTGCAAAATTAGAAGCAAAAAAATCGTTTAATGATGATACTGTTTATATTGAAAAATTTTTAACATCTCCCAAACATATTGAAATACAAATATTATCTGATTCTCATGGCAACGTAGTAACTTTAGGTGAAAGAGATTGTTCTATTCAACGCAAACATCAAAAGCTTATTGAGGAAAGTCCGAGTACAATTTTAACACAAAAAGAACGTGATCAAATTAGTGAACTTTGTCGAAAAGCAGTTCTCTCTTTGGGTTACGAAGGTGTGGGTACATTTGAATTTCTTTATGAAAATCATAATTTTTATTTCATGGAAATGAATACGCGTTTACAAGTTGAGCATCCTGTTACCGAAATGATAACTCACACAGATTTAGTAAAACAACAAATTTTAGTCGCGTCAGGCCAAAAGTTAAATTTTTCTCAAGATGATGTAAAGATACAAGGTCACTCTATAGAATGTCGAATAAACGCCGAACATCCAGAAACATTCATTCCATCCCCTGGAACAGTAACGCAATATCATCAACCAGGAGGTTTAGGTGTTCGCGTAGATTCTGCGATTTATCAAGAATATTCAATCCCTCCCCATTATGATAGTATGATAGCGAAACTTATTACGTATGGAGATACAAGAGAAGTTTCTATCCAAAAAATGAAAGGAGCTTTAGAAGAATATGTTATAATTGGTATTGATACAAATATTCAACTACATCAAAAAATTATTAAATCAGATGAATTTATTTCTGGTAAATACGATATAAATTATATGTCGAGATTTGATTGAGAACAATATTAGATACAAAGGAACTCATTCAATTATATAAAAAAGGCTATTTTCCTATGGCAAAAAGTGCCAATAGTGTTGAAATACATTTCTTTAAACCTCAAAAAAGATTTATTATTCCTATATTTTCATTTCATTTACCTCGAAAATTATTTTCTGAATACAAAAAAAATAAATTCACATTTTGTATTAATACTCAATTTGAAACTGTTATACAAAATTGTAGCATCCCAAGAAAAATTAATAATGAAACTTGGATAAACGAAACAATCAAAGAAACTTATTTGCAATTAAATCTTGAAGGTCAAGCACACTCTATTGAGTGTTTTTATAAAAATAAACTAGTTGCTGGATTATACGGTGTACATATAGGAAGTTGTTTTTTTGGAGAAAGCATGTTCAATAATATGACCAATACAAGTAAATTAACATTACTCTACCTTATAGCTTTGCTTGCTAATAATAAATTTACTTTACTAGATTCACAATTTTACAATCCCCATCTTTTGCAATTTGGCGCTTACGAAATAAATGACGATGAATATCAGCAATATTTACATAAAGGAATAAACAAGCAAATCTCTTTCCCTCAAGAATTAAATTTTCAAAAATCAGTATCAATTTTGCAGTCTTTAAGCCAAAGATCATAAATAGGATGTTCCAAAGGAGTTGCTGCAGGACTTGAGGAAATCATCCATCCTTGATAAATAAGCTTTGAATTTTCTAAATTAATATTATCAAAAATTTTTAACAAAACAAAATCTTCTGGAATCTCTTCTGGAGGATTTGTGCTACATGCATAAATTTCTATAATTAAAGATTCAAAATGAACATTATCATTTACAGCAACTTCAAAAGTCTTAACTTTTGTTGTAATTTTATCAAGTATTTGAAATACAACAGTTTGTCCTGCAATTGGCTCTGACTTTATTGAAAATGAAAAAAATAATAATAAGAGTAATAAAAGAAATCTATGGACTCCAAGACTCATAGTCACTTTTAATTGTGTCTTCATTATAAGATTTTGATAGAGGGTAAGAATCTGGGTAATATGCATCTTCAGTTCCTGTTTTATTTTGTTCATGATTTTTTTGCCATGAATATTTATGAGTATAATTTAATGGGGGTTTATCAATAGATTTGTGTAACCAGGCGTGCCAATGCGGTGGTATTTTTGTAGCTTCAATTATTCCATTAAAAATAACCCATCGCTTAGCATTTAGATCGCTAAAATCTTTTACGTTAGAGTAATATTTATTTCCAAATTTATCTACTCCAACTAAATTGCCATAAATCCATGTATATATTTTAGTACCCCAACTCATTATATGTTCTCTATACTTTTAAATTCTTCACTTTCCAATTTAATTTTTTACCGCCATGAAAATTTTTAACTTTTATTTTTTCTTTCTCAATATACTCAGGCACTATCCATTCTTCTCTTGATAGAATGATATGATTATCGTTAATAGGTAAATTATAAAACTTTGGGCCATTAATAGAAGAAAAAGTTTCTAGATTGTTTATGGCGCCTTCCTCTTCAAAAATAGAGGCATACAACTCAATAGAACATGTTGCGGTAAATATTCCTGGTTTTGTTGTTATATTTGGAGTTTTTTGGTTAATATGATGTGGAGCTGAATCTGTTCCAAGAAAAAATTTTTTGTTTTCATAGCATGCAGCTTTTCGAAGAGCTAATAAATCTAATTCATTTTTAACAACAGGCATACAAAAATGGTGGGGATTAATTGAGTTATTAATAAAAACATCTTTTTTTGTAATCAACATATGATGTGGAGTTATTGTACCACCCATATTTTTATTTGATTTTACGAAGTCAATTCCATCTGAAGTTGAAACATGTTCCAAAACAATTCTTAATTCTTTAAACTTATTTCTTATTTGCTGAAGTTCTCCATCTATAAAATATTTTTCTCTATCAAAAATATCTATATCTTGTCTGATTTTTTCACCATGAATCAAAAGTATTTTATTTTTTTTTTCTAAAATTTCTAATGCAGGATAGATATTTTCTAT
>PTLB01000015.1 GCA_002938255.1 Alphaproteobacteria bacterium MarineAlpha5_Bin3
CCAACACCATCTTCGGCCAAACCAAGAGTAAAGACACCAGCTTCATAAGTGCCATCTATTGTTGATTTAAAAGCATTATAAACCGCAACATCAACTCTTTTGAGCATTGAGGTCAGTACGCTTCCAGGATGCATGTAGTTTTGATTGGCATCCACACCAATGCCAAATATTCCTGCATCAGCAGCTGCTTGCAAAACGCCTATTCCTGTTCCGCCCGCAGCCTGATAAACGACATCCGCGCCTTTATCAATTTGTGCTTTTGTTAGTTCAGCGCCTTTAGTCGGATTGTTCCATGCTTCAGGAGTAGTTCCCGTCATATTCATTAAGACGTTGATGTCAGGATTAACATATTTAGCCCCTTGCTCATAACCACCATGGAATTTTCTAATTAGAGGAATATCCATTCCTCCGACAAAGCCAACTGTACCAGTTTGGGATTTCATAGCTGCAATCATGCCAACTAAAAATGATCCTTCGTGCTCTTTGAACACAAATTGTTGAATATTATCCCCTTGTAGCCAGTTAACATCGATGATTGTGAAATTCACATCCGGATTTTCAGCAGCAACTGCAGAAATTGCGTCTGCCATAGAAAACCCCATTGCTACAACAACACTAGCGCCTCTATCAACTAATTTTCTTAGGCCTTGTTCAATTTGAGCATTATTAGCTGCTTCAAAATCAATATAATCAATGCCTGTATCAGCTTTAAATTTCTCAGCAGCATTGTATGCTAATTCATTAAAAGATTTATCAAATTTACCTCCGGAATCATAAATAACAGCTAATTTTGCCGCATGCACATTTAGTGAAAACAAGAGAGCAAATGATAAGAAAATAGTACTAATTAATTTTTTCATAAATTTCCTCGAGTATATTTGTTGAATAAATTGATAATAGGTTAAAAAAATAAAAGGTAAAAGGGATTTTTTGAAAATTAATCCACCGTTTTCTATGTTCCCATATAACGATCGCCTGCATCTCCTAAACCAGGTACTATAAACATATTTTTGTTTAATTTCTTGTCAATACTGCATGTAAAAAAATGAAGGCCTTTATGGTGTTTTTTAATATTTTGAATTCCTTCAGGAGCAGCTAATAAAGATACAAGTTTAATGTTTGAAAGGGTAACTCCAGATCGCTTAATCAAATTTATTGCCTCTATTGCTGAATTCCCTGTTGCTAACATAGGATCTAAAACAATAAAGTCTTTGTTTTTTATCCTTGGTAATTTACATAAATATTCAACCGGTCTATAAGTTTGTTCATCGCGATACAATCCAATATGACCCTTTTCCGCATCAGGTAAAAATTTAATAAACCCTTCTATCAGTCCCAATCCCGCACGGAGAATGGGAACGATTACGATTGTTTTTGATAAATCTTTTCCAAAGGTTTTTGTAAGAGGCGTTTGAACAGATACACGCTTATATTTTACATGTTTTAAAACTTCAGCTGCAATCAAATAACTAATTTCGTTCATCGTTTGTCTAAACAGTGAATTAGTAGTTTTCTTATTGCGCAAAATTGTTAATTTATATTCTAGGAATGGTGATTTGATTAATGTAAGCATTATTAATTTTTTAGATTATAAGTATTTTACATTTAGGGCAATGCGGTTATTTTTATTTTTTAGTTTTATTATCCTTTTATCAGGATGTACAAGCATTGAAGTTGCAAAAGAAATTAACAAGGTGACAACTGGTATTAAAAAATCAGTAACAAATATTATTAAAAACAAAGAAAAATCAATAGAGAAAGAGGATCCTAAAAAATTGGAAAAAGTAACAGAGTTAGAAAAGGAAATAGAGTTAGAAAAGGAAATAATAAAAACTGAAAAGAAAAAAGAAAAAAAATTAGCTAAACAGCAAAAAAAAATAGTTAAAATAAATTTTTTTAGTAAAACCCTTGATGAACTAAGACAGGATTTGGGTAATCCAAGTCTACTAAGAAATGATGGTGGCACTCAAATGGCACGTTTCGATACCATGGGCTGTAGGTTATTCTTTTTTTTTAACTCAAATCTAAACTTGCCTAGAGTAGAGCACTTTGAAATTCGTGACACAAAGGGGAATTTAATTGATAAGAAGGAACATATTCAAAATTGTTACAAGAATTTTAAATTAACTTAATTATTATTAACCAAATTATAAGAACACAATTTATTTAAAGAGCATTCATCACAAGAAGGATTTTGGGACTTGCATACTCTTCTGCCATGAAGAATTAATAAATGGTGTGTATCCTTTCTCCACTTTTTAGGTATAATTTTTTCTAATTGTAATTGAGTTTGATCAGCTGTTTTGGTTTTAACAATGCCTAGGCGGTTGGAAACACGGAATACATGCGTATCTACAGCAATTCGAGGAAGTTTTAAAATAGCATTTTGATATACACTTGCAGTTTTGTTTCCCACACCTGGCAAGGAAATAAGTTTATCAAATTCTTTAGGAATTTTACTGTTATACTTTTTTATTAATTCTATGCTTAACAAAATTATGTTTTTCGCCTTTGAATTATAAAGCCCTATTGTCTTAATAAATTTTTTTAAATTTTTTTCTCCAAGGTCAACCATTTCTTTGGGGTTTTTTGCTATTTTAAAAATATTTTTTGTGGCTTTATTCACAGATACATCGGTGGATTGCGCGGAAAGAACAACGGAAATTAAAAAAGTATATTGATTAATGTATTTTAGTTCTGTTTTTGGATGCGGGATTTCCTTTGAGAGAAGTTTGAAAATCTTATCTATTTTATACTTTTCCATTGTTATAATATGCCTGAATAATATGGGAATTGTTTATTTAAAAATAAAAACTATTAGCCAATAAAAAGTATTCCTTTTAAATCAAGTTTAATCTTGTTTGTAAGATACAAAGTTTCTATCCAAATCCAATTTATCATTATGCAGATTTTTTGGATTTTGGTTTAATATTTAAAACATCCTTCATTGAATAAAGTCCTTTTTTTTGTTTAGATAGAAAAACCGCAGCCTCGATTGCCCCTTTTACGAAAATAGATCTGTTGGTAGCTTTGTGAACTAAATCGATCCTATCGTTATCTCCAATAAAACTGACTGTATGTTCGCCTGCAATCTCTCCACCTCGACTCACAGCAAAGCCAATATTACCAATTTTTCTTTTGTTGTGTTGGTTGGTTCTATTTAAAACTTTGTTTTTTGAAAAAGAGATTTTTCTTCCTTCGGCAGCAATTTCGCCCAAAGAGATTGCGGTTCCAGATGGAGCATCCTTTTTGTGTTTATGATGTGTTTCGGATATTTCTATATCATAATCAATATCTTTTAGTGCTAAAGAGGTTTGTCTAACTAGCTCAAAAAGCAAGTTAACTCCCAAACTCATATTAGACGAATACAATATTGGAATTTTTTTTGATGCTTTTTTTAAAAGAATGGTTTCTTTGTGATTTAGCCCTGTAGTACCTACAACCAAACCTGTCTTATAAGAAAGGGCCAAACTTATATTGCCTTTTATTGCTGCAGGAGATGAAAAATCAATTATTATATTAGCCCCTTGAAAAATATCATTAGAATGAGTTTTGCTATTTTTTAGATCATAGCCACCCACAAATTTAATGCGCTTGTCTTTTGTGGTTATCTTAACCAATTCTTGGCCCATTCTGCCAAGACATCCGGCAATACCAACCTTGATTTTATCCATAATATTTATATATACTTTTGAGAAGGCAATAAGTGAAGAATTTATGTTAAATCCCCCAAACTTCTTTAATTTTTTTAAAAAAACTTTGTGATTTTGGACTGTGGGCCTTAGATGTACCCCCTTCTTCTTCAAAACCTTTCAAAATTGATTTTTGTCGTAAATTAAGATTTACGGGAATTTCTACATTGGTTTCTACATACATATCCCCGCGTCTGTTTTGACGAAGAACGCTCATTCCCTTTCCTCGAAGTTTAAACTGTGTTTCAGATTGTGTTCCTGGTGGAATAGTAAGTCTGGCTTTTTTCCCTTCAATTGTAGGCACTTCAATTTCTCCTCCTAAAATTGCTGTGGTAATTGAAATGGGAATTTGACAAAATATATTTTCTTCTTCTCTTTCAAACAAAGCGTCTTTTTGTACCTCAACAAATAGATACAAGTCTCCATTACCAGCCCCTCTCTGTCCCGGCTCTCCTTCACCTGAAATTCTAATACGGGTTCCCGTATTTACTCCTGCAGGAATAGTTACTGAAATAGTTTTTTGTTTTTTTATTTGACCTGAGCCACTACATTTTAAGCAAGGATTTTTAATTGATGAACCTTCGCCACCACAGGTTGGGCAAGGACGCTCAATAGAAAAAAATCCTGATGTCGATCTAACTTTACCATGACCCTCGCAAGTTGAACATGTGCTTGGACCAGATTTATCCGCGCTTCCTGTAGATGAACACATGTCACAACCAATATAACCTGGAATACGAATTTCAGATTTTTGACCAGAAAACGCTTCTTGAAGAGTAACAGCCATATTATATCTCAGATCGTTTCCGCTAGTAGGTCCCCTTCTTCTTGAAGAAGATCCTCCAGAACTACCACCAAAAAACTCTTCAAATATATCAGAAAAACCGCCGCTAAAATCACCGAAACCCTGGGTGCCTCCAGAGCCACCTTGACGAAAAGCTTCATGTCCATATTGATCGTATGCAGCTCGTTTTTGAGGATCTTTTAATATTTCATAAGCGGCGCTAGCTTCTTTAAATTTTTTTTCAGCTAACTTATTATTTTTATTGCGATCAGGATGATGTTGCATCGCAAGCTTTCTGTAAGATTTTTTTATCTCATCTTCGCCAGCATTTTTTGCAACGCCAAGAATTTCATAGAAATCTTTATCGGCCATCCAACCCCTTTGCTCTTTAAAGAATTAACTTAAATTAATCTTTTTTGTTTTCATCCACCTCTTCAAACTCAGCATCAACAACTTTGTCATCTTCTTTTTTATCAGACGATGGTTCTGCTCCTGAAGGATCTGGCTGTGGGGCTCCTCCTTGTGGGCTCTGTTTGTAAATGGCTTCACCTAATTTTAAAGAAGATTGCACCAATTCTTCAGTTTTAGATTTAATCGCCTCAAGATTATCGCTATCCTTAACTTTTTTAAGCTCTTCTATATCGACTTCAATTTTATTTTTATCACTCTCAGGAACTTTATCGCCGTGCTCTTTTAAATTTTTCTCCGTTTCATTCACAAGACTGTCTGCTTGGTTTCGAGCATCAACTATTTCTCTTTTCTTTTTATCAGCTTCTGCGTTTTCTTCTGCTTCCTTGACCATTCGTTCAATATCTTCTTCGGATAAACCACCTGATGCTTGAATACGAATTTGTTGTTCCTTTCCAGTAGCCTTATCCTTTGCTGAAACATTAACAATACCATTAGCATCAATATCGAACGTTACTTCAATTTGTGGCATTCCTCTAGCTGCGGGTGGAATACCAACTAAATCAAATTGACCTAACAATTTATTGTCCGTTGCCATTTCACGCTCTCCCTGGAATACTCGAATAGTAACTGCACTTTGATTGTCTTCAGCCGTAGAAAAAATCTGGCTCTTTTTTGTTGGAATAGTAGTATTTTTATCAATTAAGCGCGTAAAGACACCTCCTAAAGTTTCAATCCCAAGGGACAACGGTGTCACATCAAGCAACAAAACATCCTTAACATCACCTTGTAAAACTCCGCCCTGAATAGCAGCGCCGGTTGCCACAACTTCATCAGGATTGACCCCTTTATTTGGCACTCTCCCAAAAAAGTTTTTAACAATTTCTATAACTTTTGGCATACGTGTCATACCGCCAACCAAAATAACATCATCAATATCAGATGCCTTTAAACCCGCATCTTTTAAAGCCAGCTCACAAGGTTTTAGAGTTCTATCCAATAAATTTCCTATAATAGCTTCAAGCTTTGCGCGTGAAAGTTTTATGGTAAGATGCTTTGGCCCTGACTGATCAGCAGTAATAAAAGGCAGATTAACTTCTGTTTCTGTACTGCTTGACAGTTCAATTTTAGCTTTCTCCGCTGCTTCTTTTAAACGCTGAAGAGCTAATTTATCCTGACGTAAATCAATACCATTGTCTTTTTTAAATTCACCAGCAAGGTAATTGATTATTTCTAAATCAAAATCTTCACCACCCAAATGTGTATCACCATTAGTTGACTTAACTTCAAACACGCCATCACCAATTTCTAAAATAGAAATATCAAATGTACCGCCACCTAAGTCATAAACAGCTATGATTCCTGTTTTCTTTTTATCTAAGCCATAAGCTAGGGCTGCCGCTGTTGGTTCATTGATAATTCTTAAAACTTCAAGACCAGCAATTTTACCTGCATCTTTTGTTGCTTGTCTTTGTGAATCATTGAAATAAGCTGGAACTGTAATAACGGCTTGCGTTACGGGTTCACCTAAATAGCTTTCAGCTGTTTCTTTCATTTTTTGTAAAATAAATGCGCTAATTTGACTCGGGCTATACTTATCTCCTCTAATTTCTACCCACGCATCATTATTATCACCTTTAGTAATTTTGAATGGAACAAGGTTGCTATCTTTTTTTACAACATCATCTGCAAAACCTCTTCCAATCAAACGTTTAATGGCAAACAAAGTATTTTCAGGATTGGTTACAGCTTGACGTTTTGCCGATTGTCCAACCAATTTTTCTTTTGATTCGGTAAAAGCAACCATTGAAGGTGTTGTTCTTGTACCCTCTGAATTTTCTATTACTTTAGTTTCTTTTCCTTCCATGACAGCTACACAAGAATTGGTAGTGCCTAAATCAATGCCTATTACTTTTGCCATACTAAAATCCGTTTCTTAAATTGTATCAAATTGTTAAAATTGTTACCTTGAATATGGTAAATAAGATTAATATTTCAAGGATAAGGTTAAAAAACTAGTTAATATTACTTTTTTTTCTCATCTTTATTGGGTTTTTTTGCAACGCCTACCATAGACGGACGGAGCAATCTATCGTGCATGTTATAGCCACTTTGTATTTCCTGTATTACAATTCCCTCTTCAACCTCTTCGCTTTCTATCTCCATCATCGCTTGATGAAAGTTATGGTCAAATCTTTGATTGAGAGCCTCTATTTTTTTAATTCCATGTTTCTCTAAAATTGAGGTAAATTCTCTTTGAACCATTCGTAAACCATTAATTAAATTGGTGATTGTTTCAGTCTTTTCTGCATCTTTTGGTATGGCATCTAAGGCTCGTGATAAGTTGTCTCCAAGGGATAAAATATCACGTGCAAAGTTTATATTTCCATATCTGATAGAATCCATCCTATCTCTATCAGAACGTTTGCGCAAATTTTCCATATCTGCAAGCAATCGTAATTTTTCATCTCTTAGTTGCTCAATTTCATCACGAAGATTTTCTTCTAATTCATTTTGCTTTTCATTATCTGCGTCGGTGTCATTAGCAACCGTGCTATTTTGTTCCAAATTTTCACTTTCACTGTTTACAATATCAGAATTATTTTTCTCTAATTCATCTTCTTTGTTTAATTTAGCCTTATTTTTTTTACTCATTTACACAATACCTTTCCTATAATTTTTGATGTATAATCTACCAGTGGAACTATTTTAGCATAATTTAATCTGGTAGGACCAACCACACCAATTGCACCAATGATTTTTTGATCCTTATCCCTATATGGGGCCATTACCATAGAAAGACCAGAGTGTTTGAACAAAAAATTTTGTGATCCAATAAAAATCTGTACTCCCTTTGCACTATGTGTATTTTTAAGTATATCTAAAAAATTTGTTTTATTTTCAATTTCATCAAATAATTTCCTAATTTGATCCAAGTCTTTGGATACAATTTCATCTTCAAGCAAATTAGATTGTCCATGCAAAAAAATATAGGGATTTTCACTATTGGGGGCATTTTCTAAAATACCTTTTTGCACTAAATTCTGAGACAAAATCTCCAATCTTCCTTTAGAATTATTAATTTCTAATTGAATGCTTCTCTTAATTTCACCGATGTTTTTGTTTAAATACTTTGTGTTTAGATAGTTAGATGTTTCACGTAAAATATTATCGGAATATCTTCCTCTATCATCAATAATTCTATTTTCTATCTGACCATTCGCACTAGCAATAATAGACATTACCTGACTGCTATTAAGACGTATAAATTCTATGTGCTTAATGCTGTATTGGTATTTAGGTGCAATCACAATACCTGTGTGGTTTGATAGTCCTGAAATTACTTTAGAAGATTCGTCTAATACTTCCTGAAAAGAAGTTCCTTTTGAAAGACATTGTTGTTTGATGTTATTTTTTTCGTCTTGTGTGAGCCTTCCAAACTCTAAAAGTCCATCAACAAAAAATCTCATACCCTTGTCTGTGGGTAGACGGCCCGCAGAAGTATGCGGAGCAAAAAGCAGGCCTTCCTTTTGCAAATTTGCTAATATCAAACGAATGGAAGAAGAGGATAAATTTACTCCATCTTTTTTTTGTATTGTTTCTGATCCTGATGGAGAACCAGTTTTTAGATAAGTTTCTACAACACTTTTAAATATTTGTTTTGATCTATCACTTAATTCTACATATAAGTTTTCTGACATATGAAGGCTTTATAATAAAAAAAGTATAATAAAAGTTAAAAAAATAAAAAGGTACTTAATTTATGAGACAAGATAGAACTTTTCAAGAATTGAGAGACATTTCTTTTGAAACTAATGTTAATTTACATGCTGAAGGTTCTTGTCTAGTTAAATTTGGCAATACTCACGTTTTATGCACTGCTTCAATAGATGAAAAAATACCCCCTTGGATTAAAAATTCAGGTAAAGGTTGGGTAACCGCTGAATATGGAATGTTGCCTCGATCCACTAATTCACGCATTGATCGTGAAGCAACCAAAGGAAAACAAAGTGGGCGCACCCAAGAAATTCAACGTTTGATTGGTAGAAGTTTAAGATCTATTGTAGACCTAGAAAGCCTTGGTGAGCGTCAAATTAAAGTTGACTGTGATGTAATTCAAGCAGATGGAGGAACGCGTACTGCTTCTATAAGCGGGGGTTTTGTAGCTTTACATCAAGCAGTAACACACTTGAAAAAATATTATAATATTAACAAGTCTATTATTAAAGAGTTTTTAGGTGCAGTTTCAGTGGGTATCATCAATGATCAAGTAAACTTAGATTTAAATTATCAAGAAGACACTGATGCCCAAGTAGATGCAAATTTTGTCATAAGTGAAAGTGGTAAAATTTCTGAAATTCAAGTTACTGGAGAAGAATATCTTTTTAGCAGTGATCAATTTAATAAATTATTTGAACTATCAAAAAAAGGTGTGGCTGAAATTATAAATAAACAAAAAAATGTTCTTTTTTTGTAAAAATAGTAAGTGAAAGAAATAATTTTTTTTTCTAACAATAAAAATAAATGTTTAGAAATATCTAAATTGTTTAAAGATATTCCAATTAAAATACTAAGTTTAAATAATTTTGATAAAATAAAATCACCCAATGAAAATGGGCTTACATTTAAAGAAAACGCAAAAATTAAATCTAGTTTTGGGCTGCAAACATTTAAAAAAACCTGTTTTGCTGATGACTCGGGTATTTGTGTAGAGGCCATGAATAACAATCCTGGCATTAAATCAAAAAAATTCTTAGAAACTAACAATAGTACTCTTGATGCTTTTAATTTAATCTTGTCTTTAGTTGATAAAACTAAAAAAAATAAAGCCTTTTTTCAAACAAGTATTTGTTTATCTCTAAACGTCAAAGAACATGTCTTTTTTAATGGAATCGTTAGAGGCACAATAACTAAAAATATAAAGGGATCTGGTGGTTTTGGTTATGATCCTATTTTTATCCCTCATGGGTATAAAAAAACATTTGCAGAAATGACGGTTGAAGAAAAAAATTCAATTAGTCATCGCTCAATTGCAATTAAAAAATTAAAAAAATATTTATTAACATTAATTTAATTTAATGGCGCTACCTTTCGCAATTTTCAAAATATCAAGCTCTCTAAAAATAACATTTTCTACAAAAGAAAACTTGCCATCAATTCCATCAAATTTAATTTGACTATTGTCTAATAAATCATATGCCTGTGCAATTGTCATTTTTTGATTAATTATATAAGACACAATGCCCAACAAATCATAGGGTAGAGTTGCTGTACGAATTGGTTTTTCTTGATAAATCTTTTCATAATCATTAAGAAAAGTTAATCTGTTTACTTCATCAATACCGGAGAAAATTGCGCCTTGAAGAGATGGCTCATCAAAAAAAATTTTATCGTCCCACACACCCGTTCCAACAAATTTTACTTTGTTTGGATCCACATCATAAAAAGGTAAAAGAGGTGCGATCTCTAGTAAACGAATACTGTAGTCAGGTAAAATTAAATGAGTAAAATCTACCTCTCCGATTGTTTCGAATTTTTCTATTTTTTTTAAAGCTTTTTTTGAAATAACATCATCCTTTTTTTCTAATATTTTTTTTTGTCTGTTTAATTCATATTTCCTTAGTTCATACTTACTCAATTCTTTGATTGCTTCTCTAGCATTAGTTAAATCTTCTTTATAAGAAGCTCGATTCACAATTAGAGAACTGCTCTCATCAGCTATGGGATCAATTATATAATTAATATAGTAGCCGTAAGCATTTTCAGGGAAAAGCAGTGCTATTCTTGAACCTTCTGGGAAATGATTAAAAAGTGCGATCAAATCATCTTCAGGAAAAAAATTTATTAAATACACACATTCATCAGCAAGACTTTTATCGGGCGCAAAAGAAAAAAAGAGTATTCCTTTATAACAATAATTTTTAACTATTTTTGAAGATTCTGGTGTCAGAGTTCCTATAAATATCTTTCCTGGTTTAGCTTTTTCAATAAGTAATTTTTCTAATTCTTTTATATCTATGTATGAGTTAATATTGAGGCTAATTTTTTTAATTTCTTTTTTATAAATTGACAACTCTAAAGCATTAATAAGGTTTCTAGTGACATTGGGTTTTTTATATCTAGGTAATATAATTTCTACTTCAGTATTTAATAAGTAGTTTGCAAAAGGATCAGTTTGTTTTTTTTTCAAAAAATCTTTGTTTTCTGTGTCAATTACAGAAACCTCACTTATTTTTTCTGGATAACTTTCAACAAGAACATTCTGAGATGATTGATTATTTGCTGGCACACACGAAACTATAAATATAAGTGTAAGAATTATGGAAACTCTTGCGAAAGGGTTATATATAGTATCAACACCCATAGGAAATCTTGATGATATAAGCTTAAGGGCAAAAAAGATTTTAAATTCTGTTAATTTCATTATTTGCGAAAACCCTAAACATTCACTCAAACTATTAAATAAATTAGACATAAAAAAGAAGTTGTTTTCATTACACGATTATAATGAAAACTTAATGATAAAGCGTATAGAAAAATACCAATATAATTCAGCAATAGCCCTAATTTCTGATGCTGGCTCTCCTTTAATTTCTGACCCAGGTTACAACCTTATTCAAGATTATATTAAGAAAAATCTATACGTAACAACAATTCCTGGCCCATCATCAATACTTTCCTCACTTCAATTATCAGGACTTCCTATAAATAATTTTGAATTTTTTGGATTTGTATCAAAAAGTATAAGCAATATGAATTCCCAAGCAAAAAAATTACAAAATGTCATTGCAACGTCTGTTTTTTTTATTTCAGGTAATAGATTAGTTAGCTTTTTAAAAATTTTGCTGGATGCAAAAATTAACAGAAAAGTTGCTGTATGCAAAGAATTGACGAAAAAAAATGAAAGGGTATTTAGGGGTTATATAAAAAAAATAATTGATGAAATTAATATAGATAAATCCAATTTAAAAGGTGAATTTACACTATTGATTCAGGGCAAAGAAAGAAAAACAAAAATAACGATACAAACTACAACTGAGGCGCAAATTAAAAAACTCTTGAAAAAATTTTCTTTGACTGAAGTCGTCGAAATAGTGCATAGATTAACAGATATTTCAAAAAAAGAGATTTATAAAAAGGCCTTACAACTTAAAAAATGATTAAATTAACTTTATTATTTGTATCTTTAATTCTCTTGATGATTAATATCGGATGTTCTCCTGTTGGGATTCTAGCAAGCGGAGGTGGCGCAACAATGGTTATTGCAGAGGGTGACCGATCTTTAGGAACTGTAGTTGATGATGCAACAATAAAGCTTAATCTTTCAGCAAAATTTTTGAAATCTGAAAATAGTTTATTTTTAGATGTAAATAGTAATGTCACAGAAGGAAGGGTGTTACTTACTGGTTTAGTTGACACCCAAGAAATTAGAATTGAAGCAGTAAGAAAAGTTTGGGAAATAAATGGTGTAAGGGAGGTTATGAATGAAATAGAAGTTGGCAATAAAACGACACTTAAGGAATATATGAATGATCTATGGATTAATACTCAAGTAAAATCACTTGCGGCCAGAACAATTGGCTTAAGAAGTTTTAGTTATAACTTTGAAACAATAAAAGGTAAGGTTTATATCGCAGGCATCACAAGTAGGCCTGAACAACTTCAGGCTATTGTCGAAAGCACTAAAACAATCAAGGGTGTAAACGAAATCGTTAATTACGTAATTATAAAAGAATAATTTATCTGATTCCTTTTAAGTTCTCTCCAGCCAAGATATGAATGTGAAAATGGGGGACTTCTTGATTTGCATCTCTACCATTATTGATAATAAGCCTGTATCCTTTTTGATCCAATCCCAAACCATTAATTACATCTATAATTTTAGTGAAAAAATATTGGACAGTTGATTGATCTAATCTGAGGATAAAATCTCTAAAATCCACGACTTTTTTTTTAGGTATTCCTAAAATATGAACTTTAGCTTGAGGGTTAATATCATAAAAAAATAATACCTGATCATCTTCGTACACAACCTCACAGGGAATTTCCTTTCTTAAAATTTTGGCAAATATATTATTTTTATCATACATGATGTCTATTTGTTAACTCTTTTTTTATATCATTTAAACTGATTTTTTTTGAGTATAGTAATACAAACAAGTGATAAATCAAATCGGAAGCCTCTTCTATAGTTCTTTTTTTAGTCCCGTTTAAATAATCTATTAATAGTTCTACACTTTCTTCACCAACTTTTTTTGCTATTTTCTTTTTTCCACTCTTTAATAAAAATTTTGTGTAAGACTTATTATCTTTTCCTTTTGCTTTGTTTTGAATAATATTAAACAATTCTTGCAAAAAATCAGTTTCTTTTTTTTTGTTCATTTAGAATCTTACTTGTATGTTTTGTTTTTGTAAATATCGTTTAACATCCAATATACTAAATTCAGCAAAATGAAAAACAGAAGCCGCTAAAAGAGCGCTGGCGCCTCCTATGGTCACACCTTCCTCAAAATGTTTTAAACTTCCTACCCCTCCACTAGCTATGACAGGTATATTCAAAATATCATTAGCTCTCTTAAGAAGACCTAGGTCAAAACCATCTTTAGTGCCATCTTTGTCCATTGAGGTTAATAATATTTCACCGGCGCCTAATTGTTGCAATTTTTCTAACCATGACATTGCATTAATTCCTGTATTTTTAGTTCCGCCATGTGAATACACAATCCAATCCTCATAATATTTTTTTACATCTACTGCAGCCACTATGCACTGACTGCCAAATCTACTAGAAGATTCAGCGATTAAATTTTCGTTTAAAATTGCAGCTGTATTAATAGAAATTTTATCTGCGCCAGCTTTCAGCAAACCCCTAATATCTTGAATAGAATTTATTCCACCTCCAACTGTTAGGGGTATAAAAACTCTTTCAGATGTTTTTGCAACAACATCAATCATTGTTTTTCTTTTTTCCAGTGAAGCTCCGATATCTAAAAAACATATCTCATCTGCGCCATTATCTGAATAAAATCTAGCTTGCTCGACAGGGTCTCCCGCATCAATTAAATTAACAAAGTTAATTCCTTTAACGACTCTTCCATGCTTAACATCCAAACAAGGAATAATTCTTATTTTAAGCATTGGACTTTAAAATTTTTAAAGCCTTATCTATCTTGATAGCTCCCGAATAATATGATTTTCCAGCAATAACGCCCTCTAAATTAGTGTAAGAAATTATATTTAAATTTCTAAGATCTTTATAGTTCGAGAGACCGCCACCAACTATTAGATTTTTTTTAGTAATTGCCGCATATTTCTTTATTAAATTCATATCTAAACCTTGTAGCATACCGTCTCTTGAAATGTCTGTTAAAATATATCCGTTTATCTGACTTGTATCATAAACTTCAAAAATATCATTTATTGTAAATTCTGAACTTTCAACCCAACCTTTGATCATTATATTGCCCTTCAACACATCGAGTGCAACGTATATTTGATTTTCAAATTGACTGGCTAAATCTAAAATTAAATTACTTTTTTTTACTGCAAGCGAACCAACAATTAAAAAATCAATGCCTTTGTTTAACCAAAAATAAACATCTTCTTTATTTTTTATGCCTCCTCCGAGTTCAATAGGAATGTTTGTTTTTTGTCTAATTTTAAGAATTGTTTCTTTGTTTATATTGGGCTTACCAAAAGCCCCATCAAGATCAACAACATGTAATCTTTCACAACCACTCTCTTCAAAAAACATTGCTTGTTTGACTGGATTTTCATTAAATATTGTTTGTTCTTCTTCTTTTCCTCTGATTAGTCTGACACACTTGTTGTTCTTAAGATCTATTGCTGGAATGAGTATCACTAAATTTTTTTGTAAAAATATAAACCTTTAATTAAATTTCCTTCAACTTGAGCATAACTAGGATTCGTTCCCCATTGCTCATATCCTTTTGATTTAAATAGCTGAATAGCGGCTTCCTGAGTTTCTCGAATGTCAAGCTGAATACAAACAATACTGCTTTCTCTCGCTACAGTTTCAGCATGATCAATCATATTTTTTGCCAAACCATATCCTCTTGCCCAAGGAACAACAAAATGAGATGTTATTGTAGCTATATTTTTTTGTGCTTCGTTGTTTGGTGATTGCAAGCCCAACTGTAATGCTCCTGCAATAGCATCATTTAATCTGCCCACTACAAGTATCCTATTTTGAACAACAACTAAGCCGTTCCAATATTTTTTAAGAACATCTCTTGTTGGAACTTTAAGCCAGCCAAAACCGCCCCCAGCCCTAATAGCATGCTCTGTAATATTACAAAGGTCTGCAAGATCCACGTCTGAAACTGATTGGAGGGTTTCAACCTTTATGTTAATTTTTTCTTTTGCGTTTATATTCATATAGATAAAAAATTTTTTATTAATTGCAATCCTTGTACTGAGCTTTTTTCAGGATGAAACTGAACACCATATATATTTTCTTTGCCAATTATAGAAGCAAAATTTAGTCCATATTTGGTTGATCCAATTATATTTTTTTTATTTAAACATTCAAAATAGTAACTGTGCACAAAATAAAAATCCTTATTTTCTTTTGAAAAAATCATTTTTGGAAAACTTTCTCGTATCTTGACATTGTTCCA
>PTLB01000016.1 GCA_002938255.1 Alphaproteobacteria bacterium MarineAlpha5_Bin3
GGTAAGGAATGACCTTTTTTAGGTTCATAAAACATGGTTAACCTCCAAGAAACAATCGTCCAACTGCATCGTTATATAACAAATCATCGCCTTTTCCTGCCAACACTACCTTACCCGACGTTAAGACGTATCCAACATCAGCGAACTCCAATCCTTTTTTTGCATTTTGTTCCACAAGGATAATTGTTTTGTTTTCATTTTTTTGAAGATCACCCAATATCTCAAAAACCATTTTAATGTAGCGTGGCTCCAATCCAATCGAAGGTTCATCCACCAAAAGTACTGATGGTTTCATCACGAGTGCTCGCGATATTTCTAATAATCGTCGCTCTCCTCCTGATAAAACTTTAGCTGGGTGATTGCGACGTTTTTTTAAGTGATCATATTTTTCAAAAATCTTTTCTGCTTCCTCATATGACTCGTTCGTATTATCCTTAATATAACCGCCCATCAAAAGATTTTCTTCTACCGTCATATCGGGAAATACAGAATTATCTTGCAGAATATAGGCAACGCCCACGGATTTTAATTTTTCTGCGGAAGAGAGTTTCGTGATATCTTTGCCATCAACTGTAATTGTGCCACTAAAAATATTGGAAAAACCGTATACCGAATGAAGGATCGTTGATTTTCCGGCGCCGTTTGGTCCAATCAAACAAACCGACTGTCCTTTACTGGCATACAAATTGAAATCATGTAAAATTTCCATTTTACCGTATCCAGCATTTAGTCCTTCAATCGTTAAATGCATATCGTTGGAGGCAAGTTCTTTTAGTTCTTCAGCGGTTGGGGCTTTACCTAATACAGAATATTGATCTGTTGTCATTATTGCGCTCCTAAATATGCATCAATGACTCGTTGATCATTTTTAATTTCATCGGGCGTCCCGTTAGCAATTAACTGACCGTGGGCTAAACAAAAAATTTGTTGGGCTAACTGCATAATAACCCGCATGTTGTGCTCAATGACTAAAAGGGTGATGCCAAAATCCTTGTTCACTTTGATAAGGCGGTCAATAATGCCATTAATTAGTGTAGGATTGATGCCTGCCGTAGGTTCATCAAGTAACAGCATCTTGGGTTCGTTCATGAGTGCCATCGAGAGTTCTAAGAGTTTTTGTTGACCAAAGGATAGTTCTCCAGCTCTGATTTTTCTTTTTTGATATAATCCCACAAATTCCAAAAGTATCTCGGCTTTTTCATTTAACTCAAGAGGTATTTTAGTGAAGACAGAAAATAAGTTATCTTTAGGAGGTTTTGCACTGATTAACATGTTGTCAATACAGTTCAGTTTACTGTAGATGCGAGTTTGTTGAAACGTACGAAGTAATCCCAATTTTGCCACTGCGGGCACAGGCAAAGTGGAAACTTCTTTTCCATCAAATTGAATTGACCCCTTATCTATAGGATGGGTACCGACAATAGAGTTAAAGAGCGTTGTTTTGCCCGAACCATTGGGTCCAATAAGCCCAACAATACTTCCTTGTTCAACGTTTAAAGAAATATTTTCATTCGCTTTCACGCCTCCAAAATATTTATAAACTTGATCAACTGCTAAAATAGAAGTCATTAATTTAATTTTACCTCTGCCTTGCGATCTTCTTCATCGATCACTTCACCAAATCGCTCGGGATATTTTTCTCTAAACCACCCCATTATGCCTTCCGGAAAGAAAATCACGACGATAACAATAAGGGCGCCCAAGGCCACATACTGCCAACCCAGGAAAAAAATCCAAAATCCTTCTTTGAAAATATGGAAGGCAACAGCACCTATTACCGGTCCCCACAAGGTTCCCTTTCCCCCCAAAATTGCCATTAACACCATGAAGACGCCAAAGGTACGTCCCGCAAAGGCGGTCTCAACTGGTTCAATGTATCCAATCATATTACCCATCAATCCACCTGCCATGCCAACAAAAAATGCTGACACCACCCATCCTGTAATCTTGTAGCGCATCGTATTTATACCCATGGCTTCTGCCTTATCCTCGTTATCACGGATAGCATTGAGTACGAGACCGAAACGCGTCGTATACGCCCAACGTAAGAATAAGAAAGTGCACACCATGAGAGTAAAACAAATATAATAAAAAAATTCAGAGCGAAGTTCTGTATCGCCAATGCCTTTTGGCCACGGCGGTGACGTCATGCCCTGTCCGGCTCCTACAAGTTCAATGCCGCCAGCTAATTCTCCGGCAGCAATGCCTAAACCCAAAGTACAAATAGCAAAGTAATGACCACGCAAGCCGAGGATTCCATAACCAATAAGGGCAGCGACGAGTGCTGGAATAATGCCCGATAAAACTAGACCGACCGCAAAACCTTGAAAAAATTGAGTGGGCGTGTGAACAAAGGTTTTTTCTCCTCCGCTTGCGGTCCATTCAGCAAGAGGAAAAAATAATCCAATTTGAAAACTAGAACAGATATACATGCCCAAGCCAAAAAACAATATGTTTCCAAAAGTGTTGTAACCCATCTGACCGCCTTGTACGTCCCAGGTTAAGGAAAGAATGATCAATATCAACATAATGGAGATCTGCAATTTAAATGCCGGAAATAAAAAAGGGACAACTAAACCAAAAGCAACAATCAACCCGTAAAAAATAATTTTATTATTCATTATTTAAGATACTCTCTTTTGCGCGCTAACTTGAAACGCCGGTAAACCAAAATTAAAACAAGCAACAAAAATACTGCGGCAATTCGAAACTCTGTTCCTAAAATATAATCGGAAAACTCTTCAAAAACACCTAACCCCATACCCGATAAGGCAACCGCGGGTAAATTTCCAAGGCCAGCGATGATAACAATCATAAAGGAGCGAACCGTATACGGCAAACCGACATAGGGATGAAGTGTGAAGGTTATGGCTATCAATGCCCCTGCAACACCACACAATGCTGCATTAATTCCAAACGTAGCAGCGTACACACTTTCTGTATCGACACCCAAGATTTTGGCGGCCCTTGCATTCTGAGCTGTAGCGCGGATAGCTCGACCTAGTTTCGATCGACGCATATACAGAACAAGAAGCATTGCAAAAATAACACTGACAACAGCCGCAAAAATTTTTGAATTTGGCAAAGTTACCATAGAATTAAACAACATTGTTGTGCCAAAATTTGATTGTGCCACAACGACATCGGATCCAAAGACAAAATTCATGAGTTGCTGTGTTAGAATGCTGATCCCAAATGTTGCTAAAATTGAAATAAATAAATCCCTATCAACAACGCGAAAAATAATAGTTTTGTAGAGTCCCCAACCAACAAAATACATAACAATAGGTGAGACAATGACACCAAAGGCGGGGTGAATACCAGCCATATACATGAAATAGGCTATATATCCTCCCAATATAACGAGTTCTCCCTGCGCAATATTTATAATGTTCATCACGCCCCACTGGAGGGCCATTCCATATGCTATTAAAGCGAAAAGAATGCCTAGTAGAATGCCGTCCATGGAGGCTTGAACCATTAAAATAGGAATTTGAAAAATTAAGAAATCCATAAATAAAAAGTACCTCCTACAAAGAGGAGGTACTATGTGAAAGTATTAATTATCTAGTAGACCAGGATGGGATGGGATGAACTAATTCATGTGAAGCCCATTTAGTTGGGGCCACCACTCTGTTAGCACACACATCACCTTCACATCGAACTTGGAAAAGAACCATTGGCTTTGCAATGTTTTGTCCTGTATCATTAAATTTGATGTTGCCATAAAATGTTTGCATGTCTGTTTGAGCTAAAGCATCACGCACTTTTTCTTTATCAAAAGAATTTGCTCTTTCAAAAGCTGCTTTATACACTAGCAAAGCAGCTGCTGATTCAGCCGCTTGATATGGCGGTGCGTATCCAAACATGTCATTAAAATCTTTATCGAATTGTTGACCATCTCCAAAGAAACTGTCACTGTAGGATAAAGTTTTGTGCCACTGTGCTGCGCACAATGCATATTCAGAATTTTTACCATGTTGTTTTGCTAACTTGGAAGCATCACAATGTGTCATGGCTAACATTGGTATGTCCACTTTCATTTCTGAAATTTGACGGATTGCTGTTAATGCACCTTTAGAGTGACCGGATACGACCAATACATCAGGCTTTGTAGCCTTTACTTTTGCTAACGTTGCAGCCATATCATTTAATTCTTTAGGCAATTTGTCATCAATTATAATTGTTGAACCCGTTCTCTCTGCAGCTTCCACTACACCAATACGTACATCTTGTGAGAATGCATCCTGCTCAAATGCCATTGCAATATTTACAGGATTGCCTCCATTTTTTTCAACAGCTAAATCAATTGCTACCTCTAAATACTGGTTCGCTGCTGATAGTACCGCAAACAAATATTTATATCCTTTTGTGAATAACGAACGCGAAGCGCCATTAGCTTCCACCATTGGAATTTGATTTTCTTCTGTCACTGGAGCCATCGCTTTTGTCAATCCAGAACTATATGGACCAAGCATGTATTGTACACCGTCTTGTTTGATCAAACGTTCTGCCAATTGTGCAGCTCTTCCAGAGTCAGACTCATCGTCATAATAAATGATATCAAACTTGTAAGATTTTCCACCGACTGTTACGCCACCCATGTCATTGATGCGTTGAACAGCCATGTTATAACCATTCTGGGTGTGCTCTCCATTAGTAGAATATTTTCCTGTTAAAGATACAGCTGCTCCTAATATAATTGTATCTCCTTCAACCTTAGCTTGCGCTGGCAATGCCAGTGATACAAAAAATGAAATTGCAGCAAAGATTGAAAAAATTTTTTTAAATAAATCCATATTACCTCCCTCAATAATTATTATATATAATTCAAATAATAGTAAAAGTTTTACTAATTATGTCAATATGCTAACAAAATAAGGTGGTTGATATAAATAGCTAAAATTAACCGTAGTTAACCGTAAATAGGGAATAAAATATATTAATTCAAACGGTTCTGTATTTTATCCAAGGTTTCCAGCTTTTTAATGGGTCCTATACTGGCAATTGTCATTGGTGTTTTCAAAATGTTATGGGCAATTCTTTCAACAGTATCCTTGGTTACCTTGTCAATTTTTTTAGTAATCTCTTCAGGTTCAATAACTCGATTAAAATAAAGCAGTTGATTAGCGGCATTTCTACATCGACTATTGGCTCTTTCCCTTGCCATCAAAAGATTTGCTTTCAGTTGAGCCTTACCTTTGTTAATTTCATTTTCAGAAATGGTTTTAGGACTATTTTTTAATTCATCACACAAAGCAGGAATGAATTCTTCAATTTGTTTTTCACCTGTACCAGCATAAATTCCAAATAGGCCAGTATCAGAAAATGGAAAAGCAAATGAGGAAATAGTATACACCAAACCTCTTTTCTCCCGTATTTCTTGAAATAGCTTGGATGACATACCTTCACCCAATAATGAATTATATACTAACAGTGAATAATAATCCTCATGATGCAAATCAATTCCTTCAAAACTTGCTATAAAGTGAATTTGTTCCAGGTCTTTTTCTTCACGATATTCGCCACCTATATAATTTGCTGCAATCCTATTGTCTGACGTTCCTTTAGGAAGATTAGAGCAGGTTTTTGAAATTCGTTCAACAAAATCATCGTGATTAATTTTGCCAGCAGCACTTACAATCATTTTTTTTGAATTATAATTAGATTCCATAAATTTTTTTATTTCATTTCTAGAAATATTTTTTATGATATCTTTTGGACCTAAAAGAGATCTTCCTATAGGTTGATCGGGAAATGCCGTTTCTTGAAATTGATCGAATAGTTTTGAATCTGGAGAATCTAAGGTTCTTCCAATTTCCTGTAATATCACCCCTCGTTCAATTTCTAATTCTTCTTCAGCAAAAGTAGAATTCTGTAAAATATCAGTAAGAATATCAATACCCACAGGCAAATCATCAGCAATAAGCCTAACATGGTATGCTGTTGTTTCAGTGGAGGTATAAGCGTTAATGTCTCCTCCGACGTTTTCAATTGCTTCAGCAATTTGTTTAGATGTTCTAGTGGTTGTGCCTTTAAAGGCCATGTGTTCCAAAAAATGTGCTACGCCATTTACATTTTTCAATTCATCTCTACCGCCAACAGAATTCCAAATGCCCATTGCCACGGTTTCTAAACCTGGCATGTTTTGAGTGACTATCCTGAGTCCATTATCTAAAGTAGTAGTTTTGGTCATAGCCTTAAAGTAATTCTAAAATATGTGATTTAATCAAGTTTGTATTTTTTTCCAATATAGTCATCTTTTCCTCTTTATCAAAGATATTCTCCAATTCTTTCGGGAAAGACGGTGGCTCTCCAATCGCTTTTTCAATCGCTGAACCAAACTTTGCCGGATGGGCGCAAGCCAAACTAACAAGAGGATGATCGGAACTATACTGGTCTAACAGTGATAGGCCGGTTGCTGTATGTGGATCAGCAAGATATTTATATTTGTCATTAAACAATTTGATTGTTGTGAGAGTCAGCTCATCGGAAACTGATGCTGAGGAATAAATTTCCTGAAGGACAGATATGATAGAATTGCTTAAGGTATAGGACTTATTATTTTGAAATTCTCTCATAACATCTACAATGGAATTGCTGTTATTATTAAAAATTTCAAATAGTTGACGCTCAAAATTACTAGCAACCTGGATGTCCATACTGGGACTGAAAGTATGTTCCACTTTGTTCATTGTCATTTGGCCTTGAGAAATAATTCGGTGCAAAATATCATTTTGATTGGTTGAAATATGTAACCTATCAATAGGAAGCCCCATATGTTTGGCCACACGAGCAGAAAAAATATTGCCAAAATTTCCGGAAGGAACAATAAAGCTTATTTTATCTTTTTCTGTTTGAAGATAGGACCAAAAATAATAGACCGCTTGAGCCATAATGCGAGACCAGTTGATGGAATTGATAGCAGTTAGAGATGTTTTTTTTTGGATCTCTTGATCTACAAATAAATCTTTCACTGTTTTTTGACAATCATCAAAAGTGCCTTCTACAGCAATATTAAAAATGTTCGAATCAGTCACAGTCGTCATTTGGCGCCTCTGGATATCCGAAACCTTATTGTAAGGGTGCAAAATAAAAACTTTAATATCCTTTTTTCCTTTAAAAGCTTCTATTGCAGCCGACCCAGTGTCACCGGATGTCGCCCCTAACACCGTTATTTGTTTTTTAGAGGTACGTACAAGGTGCTCAAACAAATTTCCCAAAAACTGGAGGGCATAATCCTTAAAAGAAAAAGTTGGGCCATAAAATAACTCAAGGATATACTTGTTTGAATCAACATTAACGAGCGGTGCAATTTTGGGATGGCGAAAATCATCGTACGATGAACTAATTATTTCATACAAATTATCATCTTTTAAATCCCCCCCTACAAAAGGGCGCATAATATGTAATGCCACTTCTTTATAAGACTTATCACGCAAAGTATTAATATCTATATTTGGCCATTCTACAGGAAGAAATAACCCTCCTTCCCTTGAAAGTCCTTGAAAAAGAATATTGGTAAACGTCTCCCGTAATTTGTCATTTCTTGTGCTTAAATAATGCATCAGTATCCTATCCTAATTGGCATAATTTAAGTCATCATGTAGTTGCAATTGGGAATATAGTTGGCATTTATCCAATAATGCCTCATGCGTTCCTGAGTCCACAACTTTCCCCTTATCTAACACATATATTAGATCGGAATCTTCGATAGTACTTAATCGATGGGCTATAATTAATGATGTCTTATTTTTCATTAATTTTTTGATTGAATGCTGAATTTTTTTCTCAGTCAAATTATCTAATGATGATGTTGCCTCATCCAATAAGAGAATTGGGGCATTTTTCAATATTGCCCTAGCAATTGCAATACGTTGACGTTGCCCCCCTGATAACTTGACGCCACTTTCCCCAACAATGGTTTTTAATTTTTGCGGGAGTAAATCAGCAAATTCACTTACTCCAGCATCATCTGCAGCGTTCTCAATATCGGTTGATGACGCATGTAAATTTCCATATCGGATATTTGCTTCAATGCTGTCATTAAACAACATGGTTTCTTGCGTAACCAAACCAATTTTATTTCTTAATGAATGAAGTGAATAATGGCTTGTATCTTGATCATCAATCAAAATTTCTCCCTTATAATTTGTAAAGAAACGGAGCAATAAACTAACAATTGTTGATTTTCCTGAACCTGACAAACCCACAATTGCTACTTTTTTTCCTTCAGGAATCAATAGGTCTAAATTTTCTACAACATTCCTATTGTCATATGAAAAAGTTAAATTCTTTATTTGAATTTTACCCCTTGTTATTTTTATATTTTCCTTTTCGGTTTCTTTATTCTCTAATAAACTTTCATTGGTGTCCATTAGACTAAAAATTCGCTCCGCTCCTGCCAAACCTTCCTGGATGCTTATATTTAAATTACCTAAAGCCTTAACTGGTTGATATGCCAACAACAAACTTACAAGAAAGCTCATGAATTGTCCTGTTGTCATTGACTCATTCAGTACAAAAACCCCTCCTACATATATGGAAAGTGCAATTGCTAAACTGCCAATAAATTCCATCAATGGACTTAACCGATTACTAATAAATGCCGATTTAATAAAATAGTTCTTTATTTTTTTGATAGTATTAAATGCTTGGTTGGTTTCATGCTCTTCTTGATTATATGCTTTCACCTGACGAATTCCCTTAATACTTTCACTCAAAATATTTGAAAAAACGGCAATTTCACTTTGTATAATATTAGTAATTTTTCTTATACTTTTGCCAATTTTTTTAATAGGCCACAAAGCAAGAGGAAAGGCAAAAAAGGCAAAAATTGTCAATTCCCAACTTTGATAAAACATATTGCCCAATAAAAAAATAATAACAAGAACATCCTTGATAACTCCTGTCACTGTTTTCACAATTGCCATACGTAAAAAATATGTGTCATTTATTAATCTGGAAATTAAGTTGCCTGACTTGGCATCATTAAAAAACTTTAAATTAAAATACATTAGCTTTTCAAACATTTCCGATTGTAGTTTTTCAATTATTGTATGGGCAATTTTGCTCATTTGAAATGAATGCAAATAAGTAGCTATTCCTTTGCACATAGTTACAACAATAATTGCAACAGGAATTAATAAAAGCATTTCTTTATTGCCATTAATCAGAACTTCATCCAAGGCTGGTCGTACAAGCCAAGCAAGCAGACCTGTTGCTGCGGCGGACACCATCATCATCATCAAGGCAAATAAAACTTTAAATTTATGAGGAAAAATATAATTCCAAATTAATCTGTGAATTATTTTTTTGTTTGAATATATTTTTTTTGGCATTTTTTAAAAAATAACTAAGTATAAAAAACAAAGTAAACCAATTATGTTATTAAATTTAAAATAATGATTGGAACTTTTTTTTGAATCTAATTTCCATTTATTCAAATGTAGGCTCATAACAAAAATAAGAGCAATAATCACGACTAAACTTAAGAAAGATTTTGATGAATAAAAGCCCAAAAACCCAATAATGACATAAAATATACTGTAAAAAACTCTAACATATTTTTTTCCATTAAAACCAAACAATACTGCTGTTGACTTAACGTTATTTTTTATATCGTCTTCTCTATCTTGATATGCGTAAATTGTATCGTACGCTAGAGTCCAAAAAACACACGCTATATATAAAAGCAAAAAAATAAGGCTGATTGTTCCGGTAAACTGGATTGACACTATCAATACTCCCCAACTAAAAACTAAACCTAATCCTAATTGGGGCCAAAAAGTATATCGTTTTAAGAAAGGATAAAGCAACACCAAGGGAATTGATGCTAAACCAATTACAATAGCATAAAAATTGAATTGCAAAAGAATATAAAAAGAAGAAAATAAAAGAACGAAAAGCAATACAATTGCCTCAGTAATGGAGACTTTTTTTGATGTTAGTGGTCTTTCAGCAGTTCTTTCAACATTTTTATCTAAATTAATATCAACAAAATCATTAATTATGCAACCCGCACTTCGCATTAAAAAGGCTCCAATAACAAAATATACATACCAATATGTTAGTTCTGCATTGTCTTGTGGAAGGTTTGCTAGCGCAAACCAGCATGGCCACATTAACAATAAAAAACCTATAGGTTTGTCCAATCTAATTAGATCAATTAAATGTTTAATTTTTTTTGGAATAATTTTATCCAACATAATAAGAAAAATGATAATGTGGGCATTATATTAAAACAATGAAAAAGTCCAAAACGCGCATTTTTGTAAACAAATCCATATCTTCAAATTTAATTATTTATATAAAAGACAAACAACATCATTTTTTAAAAAATGTTCTAAGAATAAAAGTTAATGATGAAATAAATATTTTTGATGGCATTACTGGAGAGTGGGAGTCAACAGTAATGTCGATAAACAGAGAAAATACCGTATTACGTGTAACTAATATTATTAATAAGATAAAAAAATCTAATGATATTTGGCTGGTATTCTCACCTATTAAACAACATCGAATGAGTTTGGCTATCCAAAAAGCTACAGAACTTGGCGTATCAAAAATTATCCCATGCATTACTGAATTTACAAATATTAGAAAGATTAATGCTAAAAATCTACATGACAATGCAATAGAAGCTGCCGAACAATCGGAGCGACTCGATGTTCCACGAATAGAAAAGCAAGTTGATCTTACTACATTGTTATCAAATTGGCCTGAAGATAGAAAGTTAATTTATTGTGATGAAAAAATCAAAGAAAAGAGATCAATAATAGACTTATTGCTACCTTGTAAAAATGCTGAAAATAAGTGGGCAGTGTTGATTGGACCTGAAGGAGGATTTTCCGATTCAGAACAAGAATTAATTACCAAAAGTAAAAATGTTTTATCGGTTTCGTTAGGTGATAGACTGCTTCGTTCTGACACAGCAATAACCGTTTCTTTATTTTGCATTCAAGAAATATTATCCAAATAATAGTATTTCATAAATATACGAATTGATTTATATATAATTTCAATATTATGACTGTCTTGCTTTTAATGGTTTTAGGGATTTTCTTGTTTTGTTATTTTGTGGCAACAAGGGTATGGATCAAGGTTGATGAACAAAAAAATGTATCTTCATCCAATGATAACAGTAAAGGAAGAAGAGATTTTCTTTATCTTTCATCTATTTCAATTGGCAGTATAGGAACAGCCGCATTTATTTGGCCTTTTTTAAAAAGCATGAATCCTGCTGAAGATACTTTAGCATTAGGTTCGATTGAGGTAGATTTATCTAAAATTTCTGTTGGGCAAAGCAAAACTGTCAAATGGCGTGGTAAGCCTGTATTTATTCGAAGAAGAACTGTAGAGGAAATAGCAGAGGCGAAAAATATTGATATTGCTTCACTGCGTGACCCAATGAGTGATGCTGATAGAGTTCAAAAAGAAGAGTGGCTGATCTTAGAGGGTGTTTGTACGCACTTAGGCTGCGTCCCGCTAGGACAAAAAATTTCAGATACTAAAGGAGAATTTAATGGCTGGTTTTGCCCTTGCCATGGATCGCATTATGACTCATCGGGCAGAATTCGAAAGGGACCGGCTCCAGAAAATTTAGCTGTACCGCCATATGTATTTATTAACGATACGACTATTAAAATAGGGTAAATTATATATTATTTCTATCCAAAAACTTTTTTAAAAGTTTATTTCCGAAAAAAAGAAAAATAAAAGAAGAAATAATTACAATAACTGCGATACTTGCTCCAGATAGTCCATTTGTATAACATACAGCACATCAAGCAAATGCTGGTATGGGCATATATACAATAATTAGAAAAGCTATTAAGCCATTAAAGAAATAAAACATTATAAAATATTATCTATTAATATAATTGTGAAAATCAAAAATAAATACAAAATTGAATAAACAAATATTTTTTTGGCAATTTTCTTAACATCATTCTCATCTGTTAATAATCTATAACACAAATAAACATAATAACTTCCTAATAATAAGCTAGAAATAAAGTATGTGAGACCAAAAAATCCAAAAAAATAAGGGGCTATTGAGATAAAAAATAAAATCACTGAATAAACAAATATGTTTATTTTTGTGGTTTTAATGCCTGACACTACAGGTAGCATAGGAATTTTGGCATTTGCGTAATCTTCTGTTTTATACAAACTTAATGCCCAGAAATGTGAAGGAGTCCAAAAAAATATAATGAGGAAAAGAAAAATTGGCTCAAGCGTTATATTGCCTGTTGCAATGGACCATCCAATAATTGGTGGAAATGCCCCTGCAGCTCCTCCAATTACAATATTTTGAGAGGTTCGTTGTTTGAGCCATATTGTATACACTACAACATAAAATAAAATTGTAATGGCTAGCATTATAGCCGATAAAAAATTTGAGAAAAAATACAAAGCAATGACTGATGCAAATGAAGTTGTTATACCAAAAACAAGTGCCTGGTTTCTTGAAACTTTTCCCATAGGTATAGGTCTCAAACAAGTTCTTTTCATTAAAGCATCTAGATCTGATTCATACCACATATTCAAGGCACCAGCAGCTCCTGCTCCAAAAGTAACAGCTATTAATGATAAAGCGGCAGTTAAAAAATCTACTTGATTAGGAGCTATTAACAATCCAACTACACAAGTAAAAATGACCAACGACATTACGCGTGGTTTCATTAGCTGAAAAAAATTATTTAATGAAATAACTGAATTAATACCTTTAATGTTTGAGTGCTGCAATTTAGATTCCAAATTAATCTAGCTACCAGTTACCAAAAAATATAACTTTCTTGCTATCAATGTGTAGAATGATTCATGCCACATAATAAATACAAATACTAAAACGGCACAACAAGGTGTTAGAATGGCAAGTTTGATTGCTAAACGTTCCCACCACATGTGCATAAATATAGCACATATAAAACCAGCTTTTAACAACATGAAGAGTAATATAAGTCCCCAGCGTAAATATCCTTCAAACTGAAACCAATCAACCATGTATGAAAAAGCACTAAAAACAAATAATAGTGTCCATACAAAAAAATAAATTGATAAAGGATGTTGTTGTGTACCTTCTGCCATTACATTACCTTACCATAAATAGAAGAATGCGAAAATAAAGACCCATACTAAATCCACAAAGTGCCAATATAAACCCATAATTTCTATTGCTTCATAATTTGATTTTTGTGATGTGAAGAAACCTCTTCTTCCTGTGTCAAAATCACCACGCCAAGCTTTTCTCGCCATGATGAATAAAAAAATAACTCCTATGGTAACGTGTGTTCCGTGAAAACCTGTCACCATAAAGAATATTGAACCAAATTGTGGTGCGCCAAAGGGATTTTCCCATGGTCGTACACCTTCCATAATTAATTTTGTCCATTCAAAAGCCTGCATACCAACAAAAGACGCACCAAAAACAGCAGTTGCAAGCATTAAAATAGCGCACATCTTTCGATTTCTTTCATATCCATATTTAACAGCAAGGGCCATAGTTCCACTGCTTGATATCAAGATAAAAGTCATAATAGCAATTAAAAGCAAAGGAACACTGACATGACCAACATGC
>PTLB01000017.1 GCA_002938255.1 Alphaproteobacteria bacterium MarineAlpha5_Bin3
TTTAGCGCCAACAGATTGAAAATATTCATCAACAAATCCAGATAAATCACCCGCTCCTTTTTCAATTAAAACATCGACTCCCAATCTAAGTAAAAGTTTAACAGATTCAGGGGAAGCTGCCACACGTTGCTCACGTGGATTTACTTCTTTAATAATAGAAATTTGCATATAGATTTATATTTTAAAGCTTTACTAATTTCAAAGTTTTTTGTTGTCTAGCATTCATTTTTTTTGTTTCAAAATTTTCTATTAAACTATGAAAAATTTTATACCAATTAACTTCAGCTTTTAAATGCATGAAAACAGACCCCAGTCCAACAGCTGCTCTATCCATAAATACAAATTCCTTAGGTGGCTTGACACCTCCTAATTTTTTTAGCTCCTTATGAACCTCAGCTGCAACTTTTGCACCATAAATACCACTGTCGCTTTGTTGTATTTTTTGAATTTTATCTTCCATTAAAGGAGAGTAAATAAATCCTGCCCATATATTGAGTACTTCAAGTTTTTTTTTAGTCATATCTGCAAACCCCCATTGTGTATATGCGTGGACTGCTTTTTCATCATCATTGTTCTGGAGAGCGTAATAAAGATCTATGACCCCTTGAATAAACTTTCCTTTAAATATTCTCATACACCCAAAATCAAAAAGATTGATAGTGTAGTTTGGTTGGATAGTATAATTTCCTAAATGCGGATCGCCATGAATAATTCCATATTCATAAAATGGCTTATACCAAGTATAAAACATATGTTTTGCAATTGTATTGCGAACTTCTTTCTTTGCATTTTTAAAATCTAATATGGACTTCCCCTCTAACCAACTCATTGTTAATAATCTTTTTGTTGATAATTTATCAATTGTTCTAGGAATATGAACAAAAGATGACTTTGAAAATATTTTGCCAAATATTTGAGTAAGTTTTCTTTCACGTTCGTAGTCGAGCTCTTCTGTTAATCTTTGTGTAATCTCTTTATACACTTCATCAGTTTTTATGGCTTTGTTATAAGCTTGGTAAATAGAAAAAACTAATTTCAACTGAGATAAATCAGCTGTAACCACTGACTCCATATCAGGATATTGTAATTTGCAAGCAACCTCTTTTCCGCTCAAAAGCTTGGCCTTATGTACCTGCCCTAAAGAGGCAGCTCTTGTTGCTTCTTTGTCAAATTTATTAAAATTTTTTTGCCAATGAAGACCTAATTCTGTCGCCATTCTTCTTTTAACAAATAACCATCCCATTGGAGGAGCATTTGATTGAAGATGGGTTAGTTCTTGAGCGTACTCTGGGGGCAATAAATCAGGAATTGTTGCGGACAATTGGGCAACTTTCATTAGAGGGCCTTTAATATTTCCAAGCGCGCTCCTGACTTCACTCGCGTGCTTTCTTTTATCCAATTTAACACCAAGATATTTTTGGCTAGCAAGTTTAGTAGCTAACGTGCCAATTACGCCGCCAACTTTAACGTAGCGTTTTATTTGCTTGGAAAAAGATTTTGATTCTTTATCTTTCATTGTATCAATCATTCAATTTCATTTAATTGGTCAATAAAAGACTCAATTACTGAAATACCTTTTTGCCAAAAACCTGGTTGGGACGGATCTAAGTTGAATGGTTTTAACAATTCCCTGTAACGCATTGATCCTCCAGCTTCTAACAACTGAATATATTTTTTATCGAATTTTTCTAAACCATCCTGATAGACGGCATATAAGGAGTTAACAAGACAATCGCCAAAGGCATAAGCGTAAACATAAAAAGGAGAGTGAATAAAGTGCGGAATATATGTCCAATAATATTTATATTCATCTTCAAAATTAATTGATGGACCTAAACTTTCTTTTTGTGTCTCTAGCCATATTGAACAAATTTCCTTTACGCTTAATTCTGATTTTTTCCTTTTCTCATGTATTCTTTTTTCAAATTCAAAAAAAGCAATTTGTCTGACAACAGTATTTAACATGTCCTCCACTTTATTCGCTAATAATGCCTTTTTTTCCTTAGGATCTTTTTCATTGGTTAATATCGATTTAAATGTAAGCATTTCACCAAAAACACTTGCAGTTTCAGCTAAAGTAAGGGGCGTTGACGCATTAAAATGACCTTGCTTTTTCCCAGCTAAATATTGATGTATTCCATGCCCTAGTTCATGAGCTAAAGTTGAAACATCTCTCATCTTCCCTTGGTAATTGACCAAAATATAGGGATGAACACTAGGAACTGTTGAAGCTGAAAAAGCACCCGGTGATTTTCCCTTGAGCACAGGTGCATGTATCCAGGATTCATCAAAAAATTTTCTCACTATTTTCCCAATGTGAGGATTAAAGGCTGAATAAGAATTAGTGACAATTTTTTTTGCTTTATTCCAAGTAAATTGTTTTTTGCTTTGAAAAGGTAAAGGAGCATTTCTGTCCCAATATTTTAGCGACTTTACCCCAAACCATTTTGCTTTCATGGCATAATAACGATGTGACAAATTGGGGTATGCAGAAGTAACGGCATGACTCAACGCTTCAACTACTTCATCTTCCACAACATTGGAGAGATTTCGCGATCTTATTGGATTGGGATATTTTCTCCATTCATCATTAATGGATTTATCTTTTGCAAGAGTATTTGTTATTGTAGCAAATATTTTTACATTTTGACCCAAAACAGTACCGAAGGATTTAGCTGCCTTTCTTCTTACTAATGGGTTGTTATCAGATAGCAGATTTAAAATTTCAGCACTTGATAATTTTTGTTTTTTAAACGGAAAGTTGAGGGATGCAATGATTTCATCAAAAAGCCTGATCCATGCATTGGTAGAGGTTATGTTTTTATCTTGTAAGAGCTTCTCAAGTTTTTTATCCAATTGATGGGGTTTAAAAGTTCTGGCATTGGCAATCCAAGTGTCAAATTTTTTTAATTTCTTATTTTTTAAAATTTTTTTTAATTTCTTATTTCCAATATTATTAAGTTCTAGACTAAAAAAAATTAAAGAAGAT
The DNA here is from genome assembly GCA_002938255.1 of Alphaproteobacteria bacterium MarineAlpha5_Bin3. Taxonomy (GTDB): domain Bacteria; phylum Pseudomonadota; class Alphaproteobacteria; order HIMB59; genus MarineAlpha5-Bin3. Next base: position 2,990 of record PTLB01000017.1, read on the forward strand.
GAATATTTGGTAATTGTTTCTTGCATTTGCTGAAAAAAAATTTTATTTTTTTCATTCTCTACATTCTCTGCATACAATAAGTGAGCGTAAGACATTACGCGATCAATTTTTTCATCAATTTTTTCAAGTTCGATTATTGCTTTGTGTAATTTTTCTGAGTTTAAATTCCTTATTTTACCTTCATATTTTTTTTCAAATTTCTTAGAAGCTATTTTAATAAAATTTAGATCTAATGTGATTTTATTGTCTTTAGATGAATTATAAAGGTCGCTAAGGTCCCAAATCGGGAGTTTTCCAAGATTATTAGATTGATTTTGCTGTAGTCTTTTATTTGTTTTAGTTGTCATATCGATTAATAAGATATAGTTTTAATAACTAGGCTTTGTGGGGAGGACAAGCACTATGTCGATAAATTTTGATCAATTTAATAGCGTTGTCAGTGTGTTTCAAAGCCAATCAACTGCATTGAACGATAAGCCTTATTTGTGGAAAAAGTTGGATGGAAAGTTTATTCCATTAAGTTGGAGTCAGACACGTGAGCAAGTTGAGTCAATTGCTAAAGGTTTAATAAATTTAGGCATTTTGAAAGGTGACCGGGTAGTAATTTTATCTGAAAATAGTCCGGAATGGCAAATTGCAGATTTAGCAATAATGACCATTGGGGCAATTTCTGTTCCTGCTTACACTACTATTACAACTAAAGACTATGAACATATTATTAATCATTCCGGCGCAAGGTGTTTAATTGTTTCCTCTCATTCTTTAACTATAAAGGCAATTCCTGCAGTAATTAAATCTTCAAAATGTCAAAACATAATTAAAATTGATGATGATGAAAATCATTATACTGAACCAGTTAATATTACCTCATGGAATAAAATAATCGAAGAAGGCAAAGATTCATCTTGGAATTCAGTTGAAAAAGAAACTTATTTAAATTTCAACTTAAAGGGAAGCATTAACAAGCATAAAAGAGGGGATACAGCCTGCATTATATATACTTCGGGAACTGGAGGAAGCCCCAAAGGGGTAATGCTTAGTCATGGGGCAATACTAACTAACTGTTCTGGGGCACAAGCCCTACTCAAAAATTTAATTTCTGATCTGGATGAAATTCGTTTTTTATCTTGGTTGCCTCTTTCACATTCATATGAACACACACTACAATTCTATGAAATGGGTATTGGTGCCCAAATATATTACGCTGAAAGTATAGATAAATTATTGATCAATATGGACGAAGCAAGGCCACATTTTATGACAGCAGTTCCTCGTTTTTATGACTCTCTTTACACTCGTATTTCTCAAGGCTTAAAAAACCAAGGTAAAATTAGTCAAATACTTTTCGCTGCAACATTACGTCTTGGAAAAAAACAATATTATAATTCAAAAATGACAGTTCTTGAGAAAATTTTTAACAACATTCTTAAAAAAGTAGTTCGTAAAAAAGTGAATAAGCGTTTTGGAGGTAGTTTACGAGCTTTAATTTCAGGTGGTGCAGCCCTTAATTTTGAAGTGGGATTATATTTAACTGCATTGGGTCTGCCTTTGTTGCAGGGATATGGTCAAACAGAAACCGCCCCGGTGGTTAGTGCAAACCCACCAGAAAAAATTAAACTTGATACCGTGGGTACAATTTTCAAGGGTACTCGGGTTAAGATTGCTAACGATGGAGAAATATTGGTTAGCGGTGAAAATATTATGAATGGATATTGGAATGATCCTGAAGCTACAGCATCCACAATTATAGATGGCTGGGTTCATACAGGTGATATTGGTGAGTTTGATGATGATCAATATCTAAAAATTACAGATAGAAAAAAAGATATTATTGTAAATGCAGGTGGTGACAATATTTCCCCCTCTCGTGTTGAAGAAAAACTTAATATTGAACCTGAGATTGCACAATCGATGATGTATGGTGATTTTAAAAACTATCTTGTTGCAATAATTGTACCCGATAAAGATCTAGCCTTGCAGTGGGCGAACGATCATGGAAAAAAACCTGATTTAGCATCGCTTATCAAAGATGACGATTTTATAAAAATGATGAAAGACGTAACTGTAAAAGTCAACAATAATTTATCCGCAATTGAACAAGTTCGAAAATTCCTTTTAGTTGAAGAGGAATTTACCATTGAAAATGACATGATGACTCCAACCATGAAAGTAAAAAGATTTAAGGTAAAGAAAAAATATATAGATCAATTAGAAAATCTTTATTAATACTTATTCGCTTTTGTATTTTTCTAGTTGTTCTTTTGTTGCTTCTGTTTGGTATTTTGCCTTCCATTCAGAATATGGCATACCGTAAATAATTTCTCTTGCTTCCTCATAATTAACGGCAATATTTCTTTTTTCCGCAGCTTTTACATACCATTTGGACAAACAATTTCGACAAAATCCAGAAAGGTTCATCAAATCAATATTTTGTACATCATTACGATTTCGTAAATGCTCAATTAGAGTCTGCAACACTTCAGCATATAATTCATGTTGTATTGTTTTGTTCATATAAAAAAGTTCACAATATAAGTTACATATTTGTTTATTTTAAATTATATACAATAAATCTAATGAAACGTAACAGAAAAGCTAAAATTTTAGCTACCCTTGGACCATCTTCATCATCCCCAGAAGTTATTGAGGCTCTTTTTAATGAAGGTTGTGATGTTTTCAGATTAAATTTTTCCCACGGATCTATTGAAGATCACCGAAAAAATTGCCAAGCCATCAGAAAATTAGAAAAAAAATATAATCATGCAACATGCATTTTAGCAGACTTGCAAGGACCAAAATTGCGTATTGGCATTTTTAAAGATGACAAGATCCAACTTAAAAAAGGACAGGGCTTTACTCTCGACTTAATTACAACGCCCGGAGATCAAACTAGGGTTAATTTTCCTCATCCAGATATTTATGACATATTAACACCAAACACCGAAATATTAGTAAATGATGGAAGAGTAAAATTACAAGTTATAGAACAATCTAAAGATGAACTTAAGACTGAGGTTTTAAATGATGGTGTGATATCCAACAATAAAGGTATCAACATACCTGGTATAATACTGCCTATATCTTCATTAACCACTAAAGATAAAAGTGATTTGAACAAAGCAATAGAGATGGGAGTGGACTGGGTTGCTCTATCATTTGTTCAAACGTCCAAAGATATTGCAGAACTCAGAAAAATTGTAAGTAACAATGTATCTATAATGGCAAAAATTGAAAAACCGTCAGCAGTTAAAAATATTGATGACATCCTTAATGCTTCAGATGGAGTTATGATTGCACGAGGAGATCTAGGTGTTGAATTGCCTACAGAAAAAGTCCCCGTGATTCAAAAGAATATTATTAATCGATGCCGTGATTTTGGCAAACCAGTTGTAGTAGCTACTCAAATGTTAGAAAGTATGATTGATCACTATACTCCAACGAGAGCTGAAGCTTCTGATGTCGCTAATGCAATATACGATGGAGCTGATGCGGTAATGCTCTCCGGTGAGTCTGCAATTGGTCAATATCCAATTGAGTCAGTTATAACTATGAATAAAATTATTGAAAGTGTTGAAAAGGACAAAAACAATTTTGATTTAGCAATTCATGAAGAAAAAATTCGACAAAAAACCATCAGTACCACTGATGCTATAACAAGTGCAGCCTATACTGTTGCACGAAATGCTGAAGCTAAAGCAGTCGTAACTTTTTCTGTCAGTGGAAACACAGCATTGCGCATGGCAAAAGAAAGAGCTCCTGTTCTGGGCATAGGACTGTCCCCCAAAATAAAGACGGCTAGAAAATTACAACTTGTTTGGGGCGTGCATTCTTGTCATATAAAAGATGCTAAAAATACGACAGAAATGGTTCAAATAGCCTGTTCAGTTATTAAAGAAAAAAAACTTGGATTGCCTGGGGATACCGTTGTAATCACTGCGGGAGTGCCTTTTGGAAATGCAGAATCAACAAATTTACTTAGAATAGCAAAAATTATTGACGATAAAGATCTTACTTGAGATTATTGCAAGCTCTTTCAATACGATTGCAGGCATCCGCTAAAGTTTTTTCATCCGTAGCATAGGAAAGCCGGAAATACGGTGACAATCCAAATGCCTCCCCATGCACACCTGCCACACCTTCACTTTCCAACAAAAAGTTCATAAAATCTTTATCAGTATTTATAGTATTGCCAGCAGATGTTTTTTTACCAATAATCCCTTCACAACTAGGATATACATAAAATGCCCCTGGGGGAATTGAACAATTTATACCATCAATTTGATTTAAATTTTCAACGACCATATCCCGTCTTTTTTTAAATTGATTATTATGTAGATTAATGAATTCTTGGTCACCTGATAATGCCTCAACCGAAGCTGCCATTGAAATAGAAGACGTTGATGTGGTGCTTTGTGACTGCATTTTATTCATGCCGGCAATAATTTCCCTTGGTCCTCCGCAATAACCAAGTCGCCAACCTGTCATGCAGTAAGCTTTTGAAACACCATTAAGTGTTAAAGTTCTCTCTTTCATTTTAGGCTCAACGGATGCGATGGTAGAAAATACACCATCATCATAAATAATTTTCTCATATATATCGTCCGTTAAAACTAGCACGTTGGGACATTTCAACAATACTTCACTTAATGCCTTCAATTCATTGAATGAATAAACTGCTCCAGTCGGGTTGCTTGGACTGTTAAGCATGAGCCACTTAGTTTTATTAGTTATATTGTTTTCAAGTTGTTCTGGAGTTATTTTAAAATCCTGTGACGCATCACATTTAACAATTATGGGCTTTCCTTCCGCAAGCATAACAATGTCTGGGTAACTGACCCAAAAAGGAGCAGGAATTATAACTTCATCACCAGGGTTTAACGTTGCCATCATTGCATTATAAATTATATGCTTACCTCCTACCCCAACCATGATTTCATCCAAATTATAGGATAAATTATTATCGCGTTTAAATTTTTCAACGATTGCCTGCTGTAAGGCTGGCGTCCCCTTCCCAGGTACATAACGAGTTTGTCCTTCATTCATAGCCTTAATTGCTGCCTGACAAATATTTTGAGGAGTGTCAAAATCTGGCTCACCAGCGGCTAAAACTAATACATCCCGACCTTCAGCACGCAGAGCATTGGCTTTAACGTTTATTGAAACCGTCAAGGATGGTTGAATTTTTTTTAATCTTTGGGATAAAATATCATTCATTTCATATAATTTTAATAAAATTGATCAATTACAAGACTTATGCATACGAGCAATAAAAAAATAGCAAAAATCTTTTTTAGTGTGTTTTTATTAGCTCTATTTGAAAGCTTGGCTCCTAATGGTGCAGTCAATACACTTACAGATGCGACAGTTAAAACGATGGGCACGCTTACATATCCTAAAGAGTACTTTGGGAGTCCTTCAATCACCCATCCTGTTGATACGTAGGTAATAAAACCTGGAAGGGCAATTAAAAAACCAATGCAGGCTGAAGTTCCAACAGCACGGTGTATTTCTTTTCCGAAAGCAGTCAAAATAGGTACGCTAAAACTTCCACCTCCAATACCAATCAATACTGAAAAACATCCAATCAAGAAACTTATGGAATTATTTAAAAAAAAATTCCGAGGTATGTCATTTGCTAAAACTATATTTATATTTAAAAGCATACTTATTGCGACAATACTTGCTATAGCTCCAAAAATAACGACCAATATATTTCCATCGATGGAACTAGCAAAAATTGCACCAAAAATGGAGCCGAAAACAACTCCGATAAACCATTTTTTTACGACATTCGCATCAATATTATTTAGTTTATAATGAGCATACATTGATGATAAAGAAGTAATAAAGATAACGCCAAGTGATGATGCTATTGCAACATGCATTATAATATCTTTTGAAAAATTATAAAAATTCAAGATATAAAACACAACTGGAATAACAATGAGCCCTCCCCCAACTCCTAATAAGCCAGCAATTAATCCTGAAAAAATACCCGTGATTAACAAAGAAACTAGAAAATATAAAAATTCTAATTCCATGAAACTAGTTATTTTTTGAAATCTTTTCTGTAACTGTGTGTAGAATTCTATCAATAGTTGGGGTTTTAATGCCTAGTAGATCAGCTATTTCTTTCACTGCTACTACAAGAGCATCCAATTCCAATTCCTTACCCCTTTCATAATCCTGCAACATGGATGTTTTGTGAGATCCAACTTTAGCAGCCCCCTCTATCCGTTGATCAATACTAATACTCATTGGAACGTTTAATTTATCCATTATTAAAGTTGCTTCCTTCATTGCTTCATATGCTGTTTTTTTATTTTCTTCATTAAGCAGTAAAACATCAAGTGTTTCTCCTGTAATGACACTTAAAGGATTAAATGCGAGATTGCCAATAAGTTTCATCCAAATTTCTTGCCTTATATTCTTTCGAACTGGAGCTTTAAGGTCTGCTCTGGCCATAGCCTTGCTTATTCTTGAAATTCTTTCAGTTTGTGCTCCATTTGGTTCACCTAGTGAAAATCGATTACCTTCAATGTGCTTTATAACACCTGGTTCTATAATCTCAGTTGCTGGATAAACAACACACCCTATAATTCTCTCAGGTGTAATTACATTCCACTGAATATTTTTTGGATCAATACATTTAATACGATAATTTTTAAATTGACCCTCAGCGCCAAAAAAATACCACCAAGGAATTCCATTATAAGATGATATTACTGAAGTATTTTCATCAAACATTGTGGAAATTTCCTCTACTAATCCATTAATTGAGTAAGCTTTAAGAGTAATAAAAATAAAATCCATCTTTCCTAATTCTTTCATAGAATCCGAGCATTTAGGAGAACAAGTAATTTCTTTGTCATTTTCTATAAGGGTAAGTCCTTTCTTTTTCATTGCTGTTAAATGAGCGCCTCTTGCAACAAGGGAAACATCAAAACCTGCGTTAATCAACTTAACTCCCAAATACCCTCCTGTTGCTCCCGCTCCCACGATACAAATTTTCATTATTCTAATCCCAGCGTTTTAGCCAAACCTAGGCGTTGAAGTTTGCCTGTTTTTCCTTTTGGTATTTCATCTAAAAAAATAATAGTTTGGGGAATCTTAAAGGGTGCCAATTTATTTCGAAGAAATTCCTTAAGTTCTTGTTCGGTTAATTGATGTTTAGTTTTCAAGACAATAGCCGCTGCAACTTCTTCGCCAAGCTTTGTATGAATTATTGGAAATGTTATAGCCTGAAAAACACTTTCATGTTGCATGATTGTATCATCAATTTCCAAAGGCGCAATCTTTTCACCTCCCTTATTAATAATTTCCTTAATGCGACCAGTTAGTTGGAGTAAATCATCTTCATCAAAAAAACCCTGATCCCCTGTTCGAAACCATCCTTCTATAAAGGAATCATTATTAGCTTTAGGGTTATTTAAGTATCCTTTTGTGACACTTTCTCCCCTAATGACAATTTCTCCAATCTTGCCCTTTTCTAAAATATTTTTTTTGTTTCCCATAATTGCAATTTCTGGACCGGCTGCAAAACCAGCTTTTGTGGCTTTTCTTTTACCAGGAGGTAAATGATTGCTCGTCATTTGATGAGCGGCCTCGGTCATTCCATACGATTCTATAACTGGGCAATGAAAAGTATTTTCTATTTCTTTCATTGTTGTCGAAGGTAAGGGTGCGGAGCTAGATCTAATGAATCTCAATTTTGTCTCAGCAATAATTTCAGAATTTCTACTAGCTCGGGTGAGAATTACCTGGTGCATTGTTGGAACAGCGCTATACCAAGTTGGAGAGAATGTTTTAAGCCACGAAAAAAATTTTAATGCGTTAAATCCAGGTGAAGTAAAAATAGTTCCTCCAGAAAATAACGAAGAAAGCAATAAACCAACAATTCCATGAATATGAAATAAAGGCATGATATTTATACATTTATCGGATCTATTTAAATTTAGAGTTTGAACGATATTTTTTGCAGAAGTACAAAGATTTAAATGAGTTAAAGGAACCATTTTTGGTCTTGAAGTTGTTCCTGAGGTATGAAGAATTAAAGCTATGTCATCTGGAACAATATTATCATTTTGATTTATAGCATTAGATATATTTTCTTCTTTGGATGCTAAACTAAATTTTCCTGAAGGATCTTTAGTACTAACTAATAGATTAAATATTTTAATCTCTCTTTTTTTTGCTACTTCAATTACCGGAGAATTTGAACCTTCTTTTACTATAAGTGCTTTGGGACTTAAATCTTCAAGATAAAAATCAAACTCAGATGAAGTATACGATGGATTAAGTGGTGCTGCACAACAATTACTCGCTGTTGCTAGAAAAGATGTAGCCATCACCGGACCATTTTCGCATACAATTGCTATGGTATCTGTCTTTTGTATGTGATTCTTTTCAAAAAAATCTTTTGTTGAATCAATTTGTTTTTTAACGTCAGCAAAAGTAAAAACCGGTTGGTCTTCCGTTGTTATATAGGCTTGACCATCATTAAAAAAATTAACAATTTCTGGTATAGTCTTCATCTGATTTAAGTAATTGATCTTTATATTTATTACAATAAAGATAATATTTATAAAAACAAATTAACAAAATGAAAAACATTCATTGGCTTGGTTCAGGCCTTTCCTCTATCCCTGGTATCAGGCGCTTAGCATCAAATAATTACAACTTAACTGTCTGGAACAGAACTCTCTCAAAAGCCCAAAAAAGCATTGATCATGTTAAAACTGACAAAGTTTCCGCAAAAACTTTTAACATAAATGAAATAGAAGAAAAAGTTGAACAAGGGGATATCATAGTATCCCAACTTACCGCAAGCATGCATTTGGATATTGCAAAAATTTGTCTTGAGAAAAAATGCCATTTTGTAACAACAAGTTATTTAGCTCCTGACATTAAAAAACTAAATGAACAAGCTGTTGCTCAAAATCTTACATTTATAAATGAAGTAGGACTAGATCCAGGCATTGATCATTTTTTTTCACACTTACTGGTCCAAGAACTTAAATCACTTAATCTCAATAATTTATCTGTGAGTTATAAATCTTACTGCGGGGGGATACCGGCTGTACCTAACGATTTTAAATATAAGTTTAGTTGGTCTCCAGTTGGAGTAATCAGAGCTTTAAACAGTCCAGCTAAATTTACTCAAAACTTTGAGGAAAAACTTGTTCCTCAACCCTACAAAGAAGTCAAAAATCACTTAATTAACAGTGAAAGCTTTGAGGCTTATCCCAATCGCGATTCTCTACCTTATATTGAAGAATATTTATTTTCTCCAGAGTGGAAAATCAAAGAATTTGTAAGGGGTACACTTCGATTGAATGGTTGGACTTTAGCTTGGAGGGAAATTTTCAACATGCTTGAAAAACAAGATGCAAACATTGAAGAGCAAATTCAACAAAAAAGCAATGAACTTTGGAAGAACTATCGATACGATAAAAATGAAGAAGACCGGGTTGTTTTATGGGTTAATTTGGAAGCTGAACAACAAGGCAAAAAAGTATTTTCATCAACTTACCAGCTTGATGAAAAAGGATCAGGTGAAAATACGGCAATGGCAAAATTGGTTTCTATCACACTAAGTGCCGCTGTGGATTTAATGTTACAAAATAAAATTCAGCCAGGGGTTCAAGCTGCACCGTCAAATAAACATATTATTGATTATTTTTTCAAAGTATTATCTGATTACTCAATTAAAATAGATCATCATTAATATGTATAAAATCGCTATAATCAGAGAATCTCGATCTGATGACAGGCGAGCCCCTTTAGTGCCAGCACATATCAAAGAACTATTAAGTACATTTTCTGATCTAAGTATTTCCGTCCAACCTTCCGAGCATCGCTGTTTTTCAGATCAAGAATACGAAGAACAAGGTGCAATCATCACTGAGGATTTGAGTGCCTGTAACTTGGTTTTAGGGGTTAAAGAAATAGAGCCCGATCTTTTGATTCCATTAAAAAGCTATATGTTTTTTTCTCATACAAGTAAAATTCAACCAGATAATTCTGCCGCTGCACAAGGAACGCCCGGTATGGACAAAAAAGAATTACTTAAAGAAATATTAAAGAAAAAAATTACCTTAATTGATTATGAAAATATACGTGATGATCTTAGTCGGCGTTATCTTGGCTTTGGTCGTTTTGCTGGCATTGTTGGATGTTACAATTCACTCAATTTATATTTAGAAACTTTGGGTCAACAACCAATGCCCCGTGCCCATGAATTAAATTCTTATGAAAAATTAAAAAATAATATTGATAAAAGAGATTTTGGCAATGCTAGAATTATTATTACAGGCGATGGACGAGTTGCTAGAGGATCATTGGAATTTTTGAAATTTACAAATATTCAAAAAGTTTTACCAGATGAATATTTACAATATAGTAATTCATCAGCTATCTTTTGTAACCTGCCCACTTCTGTCTATGTTTCCAATAAAGATGGGAATGTTTTTGATTTGCAACATTTCATCAATTCTCCTGAGATGTATATCTCTGTACTT
>PTLB01000018.1 GCA_002938255.1 Alphaproteobacteria bacterium MarineAlpha5_Bin3
TATTCACGTAAAAGCAGGGGAAATTGTAGTTGTAATTGGGCCAAATGGAGCTGGAAAATCAACAGCAATGAAAGCAATGCTTGGTATGTTGAAATTAAATAATGGTTCAGTAAAATTTAATAATGAAGAAATAACAACAATGCTTCCTCAAGACAGAGTTAGCTTGGGTATTGCCTTTGTTCCACAAACAAAAAATGTCTTTACAGGGATGACAGTTGAAGAAAATTTAGAAATGGGAGCGTTTTTGAGAAAAGATGATATTCAGGATACAATAAATCAAATTTATGATTTATTTCCCATATTAAAAGAAAAAAGAAATCAAAATGTAGGTGAATTATCTGGAGGACAAAGACAACAGGTAGCTTTTGGACGGGCACTTATGACCAAGCCTACTATATTAATGCTTGATGAACCTACAGCTGGAGTATCTCCAATTGTTATGGATGATCTTTTTACAAGAATAATAGAAGTGGGAAAAACAGGAGTTGGTATTTTAATGGTTGAGCAGAATGCAAAACAAGCTCTTGGCATTGCAAACAGAGGTTATGTAATGGTGAATGGTGAAAATAGAATGGAAGGTTCTGGAAAAGATTTGTTAAACAATCCAGATGTTAGAAAATCTTTTTTAGGTGGTTAGTTGTTGTGGTTGATTTAGTTAATGCATTAATAGTTTTATTAAATTACATATTTATACCAGCTTTATCTTATGGATCTCAACTAGCTCTAGGAGCTCTAGGAGTATCTTTCATATACGCCATCCTTCGTTTTGCGAATTTTTCTCATGGTGATCTGATGTCTTTTGGCGCAATGATGACGATTCTTTTTACTTGGGTATTGCAATCATATGGTATCTCTTTAGGCTTTCTCCCCACTGCAATACTAGCTCTTCCTTTAGCTATTTTTGCAACTATTTTATTTTGTCTAGTTACTGATAAATTTGTTTTTCGACATTACAGAACAAAAAAAAGCACACCAGTAGTTTTAGCGATGATCTCAATAGGAGTTATGTTTGTTATACAAGCAATTGTTAGAATTATAATTGGGCCAGATGATAGGCAATTTTTTGACGGGCAAAAATTTATTATGAAAGCAAAACAATTTAAAGAAATTACAGGATTAAGTGAAGGATTAGCAATTAAATCAACACAAGTTATAACAATCTTTGTAACCATAATTTTAGTTAGTCTATTGTTTTGGTTTTTACAACGAACGCGGACTGGTAAATCGATGCGCGCTTTCTCTGATAATGAAGATTTAGCTCTATTATCTGGAATTAATCCAGACAAAGTTGTGTTTATTACTTGGCTTATAGTGGGAGCATTGGCGACTGTAGCTGGAACTCTTTATGGTTTGGATAAAAGTTTTAAGCCGTTTACTTATTTAGGTTTAGTTTTACCTATTTTTGCATCAGCAATTGTTGGGGGAATAGGTAACCCAATAGGAGCTGTAGTAGGCGGATATGTCATTGCTTTTTCAGAAATAATGGTAACCTATGCATATAAAAAATTTTTTATTTATTTATTACCTCAAAGTTTAGAACCATCTGGTTTGGTTCAATTACTATCTACTGATTATAAGTTTGCAGTATCATTTTCCATTTTAGTAATTGTTTTATTAATTCGACCATCTGGAATATTCAAAGGCAGGACTTTGTGAACAAAACAAATAGAAATGAAATTCTTGCCATACTAATTATGGCTTCAATGTTTTTACTAGTTGGATTTGGACAGTCTTGGTCCCTAAGCCTTTCAATCTTAAATATGTGTATCATATCAGCGGTAATGTCTATGGGAATAAATATACAGTGGGGATATGCAGGTATATTTAATGTAGGCATTATGGGCTTTACCGCTCTTGGAGGACTAGCTGCTGTTTTAGTTTCTTATTCACCTGTTGGAGAAGCTTGGCGTGTTGGAGGCATTGGAATGATAATTAGTTTATTTCTATTAATCATAACAATTGTTGCAGTTTTTTTTCTCAACCGCGTTTTTCGTAATAGTTCATACAAATATTGGATTATTGGTTTAACCATAATAATAGGTTTAATACTAATCAATTTATTTTTTCGTCCAGCAGTTCAAGCAATAGAAAATGTTAATCCAGCCGTAACAGGATTTTTAGGAGGTTTAGGATTACCCATAATATTTTCATGGATTGTTGGAGGCTTATTTGCTGCTGGCGTAGCATTTGTTATTGGAAAGATTACATTAGGATTACGATCGGATTATCTAGCAATCGCCACGCTTGGAATTTCAGAAATTATTATTACTGTTCTCAAACATGAAGATTGGCTTTCAAGAGGAGTGAAAAATGTCATTGGTTTAAAAAGACCGGTACCTTATGAAATTGATCTTCAAAAAACTGACTGGTTTATTTCTCTTATAAGCTATTTAAATAGCTCTAAACTAGGCAAGGTAAGCGACTCTTTAGAGAGTGAAAAATTACTTAATCAACTAGTTATTGAAGGTTCAAGCATTTTTGTAAAATTAAATTATATGATTTTATTTACAATAGTATTGCTTTTTATTTTGTATTTAGCGAATAAAGCTCAATTTTCACCGTGGGGAAGAATGATGAGAGCTATACGTGATAATGAAACATCAGCAAATGCTATGGGAAAAAATATAGTTAAAAGACACTTACAAGTATTTGTTATCGGATCAGCTGTTGTTGGTATAGCAGGAGCTATGCTGATTACGCAAAGTGGTTTATTTACCCCAGCTAGTTTTCTTCCCCTTCGGTATACATTTCTTATTTGGGTTATGGTTATCGTGGGAGGAAGTGGCAATAACGTGGGAGCTATCTTAGGAGGCTTTGTAATTTGGTTTGTTTGGATTGAGGCAGCTCCAGTTTCACAATATTTAATTGAAATATTAACTGCTGCATTGCATGATGAAAATAAATTTAAACTTCATTTGATAGATAGTGTCCCGTATTTTAGATATTTAATTATGGGGTCAGTATTACTTTTAATTATGAGGTATCGCCCAAAAGGTATATTGCCTGAAAAAGTAAGACATTCATAAAAAAACTCCAGCTTTAAAGCTGGAGTTTTTAAATTGATAATTTTTATATTATTGGCGAACTTGAACTAGTTCGAATGTGCCGCCTTTTACTTCCATTTCTTTGAAAGAACCGGCTGCATCACCAAAAGTGCTAAGTTCTACATCTGTAGCGCCTTGATAATCAATATCTCCGCCACCAGTTAAAATTGCAAGCCCTTTAGCTAATTCACCTGGAAAAATCTGTTCTCCAGGTGCGTTTGCCACTTTTTTGATGTTTGCAACAATTGAAGAACGGTCTGCAGATCCCCCAGCTTCAATAGCAAGAGCTATAAGAGCAGCAGCGTCATATGATTCACCAGCATAAGGAGCTGTTGGATCTATGTCACCAGAGATTTCAGCAAATTTTGCTGAACCTTCTGATTGAGTTCCAGGAAGTGTTCCAAAAGATCCATTAAGGTCTGCACCAATAGCATCAACTAATGATTGACCAATCATACCATCTGATAAAACAAACAAATCAAAAGCTCCAGAGTCAAGAGAACCTTGAATCATGCCTTTACCACCTTGATCAAGATAACCAATGACAACTAAAGCATCGCCACCAGCAGAACCAAGAACACCAACTTCTGCAGAATAATCTGCTTTACCATCTTCATGTGAAGCAACAGTAGTTATTGTTCCGCCACCAGAAGTGAATGATGCTTCAAATACATCAGCTAAACCTTTACCATAATCATTGTTAGTGTAAGTTACTGCAACACTTGTAAGACCTCTGTCTAATGCAACTTGTGCAAGCACTTGACCACCTTTAGCATCTGAAGGTGCTGTACGGAAAAAAAGACCGTTATCTGCAAGACTAGTTAGACCTGGTGAAGTTGCAGAAGGTGAAACCATAGTTATACCATTTGGAACAGCTACGTTTGTTACAATTGCACCGGTTACACCAGAACAGTCTGCGCCCATAATAGCAACAGCTCCATCACTAACTATTAACTCAGCAGCTGCAACTGCAGCATCAGAATCAACACAAGTTGAGTCTGCTATAAGGGGTGTAATAGTTTCTCCTCCAAGCAAAGCGCCAGAGGCAGACACTTCCGCAAAAGCTAATTTTGCGGAGTCTCTCATAGCAGGAGTAAGAGTTTCAATAGGTCCGGTAAAACCTAATATAATTCCTACTTTAATTTCAGCTAAAGCAACTGACGAAATTGTCGTCAAGCTTATGATAGCTGCAAGAAGTAATTTTTTCATATTTCCTCCAAGAAATTTCTATAAGGCACCTATAATCTAAAACAATTATTAGGTACAGAGATCAATACTTAGTTTTTTTAAAAAAATAGTCTAAATATGGTTTAAATGACAGATTTTAGCGTTGAAACGGTGGTAATTGGGGCTGGAGTAGTGGGATTGGCCATATCCAGAGAGTTGTCGAACATCAATGGAGAAATACTTGTTTTAGAGTCAGAGAAATATTTTGGACAACTTATTAGCTCTAGAAATTCAGGGGTTATTCATGCAGGAATTTATTATCCAGAAAACTCATTAAAATCAAAATTTTGTATCGAAGGAAACACCCTTTTGTATGAGTATTGTAAAAAATATAATATTCCTTATCGCAATACAAAAAAAATTCTTGTCGCTTCAAGTTTAGAGCAAGTTCAGATTATTGATCAAATAAAAATTAACGCTGAAAAAAATGGAGTCAGAAATATTAAAAAATTAACTAAGTCACAAACATTGCAATTAGAACCTTTAATACGGTGTGAAGAATCTCTGCTGGTTCCGTCTAGTGGCATTGTGGATGCAGTAAGTTTTATGCGTTCATTGGAAGGTCAAATCTTGGATTCAGGTAATATGATTTCATACCAATCCTTAGTAAGTAAAATAAATTTTGATGGTAAAATATTTACATTACGTGTTCTTGACAATAATAATCAAGAAACAACTATTAAGTGTAGAAATCTGATTAACTCAACAGGTTTATATGCAACAGATATTGCAAATAAAATAGAGGGGTTAAAAAAAGAATTTGTACCCAAAACTTTCTTTGCTAAAGGAAATTATTTTAGTATCAATAAGGATTTAGGAATTCGTCATCTTGTTTATCCTATACCAAATAAATTTTCACTAGGAATACATTTGACTCCGGAATTGGATTATTCAGTTAAGTTCGGTCCTGATTTTGAATGGGTTGAGGATAGAGAAAACTACAAAGTTGATATAAATAAAAAAAAATTATTTATTAATGAAATAAAAAAATATCTCCCAGATTTTGATTCTAATTCACTTAATCCAAATTATGCTGGAATTCGCCCTATTATAGAAAAGAAAGAAAAATCGAAGAGAGATTTTATAATTCAAACAGATAGTATTCACTCAATTCCCAATTTAATTAACTTGTATGGTATTGAGTCACCAGGATTAACATCTTCATTAGCGATTGCGCTACATGTAAGAGATTTATTGGAGTAGTATGAAAAAAATTGGAATATTAGGTGGGGGCGTTTGGGGAAGTGCTCTTGCTAAATTGTTAAGCAATAATAAAGTTTTTATTTATGCTCGTGATAAAAACACGGTTCAATCTATTAATGATCATAAGTTCAATCCCAAATTAAAATATACAGTATTTAATGAAAATGTAACTTCGACTGAAAATACTAAAACATTTAAGGATCTAGAATATTTATTTATTGCTTTACCATCTCAGACCATAAGGGAAGTATTAACAAATTTATCCTTAACTAATAAAGACCAAGAAATAATAGTAGCCTCCAAGGGAATAGAAATTTCTACATCCGATTTATTAAGTGAAGTTGTCAATAATACAGCTAAAAGTAAAAAAATTAGTATATTATCTGGACCATGTTTTTCTGATGAAGTAGCACAAAATCTACCAACTGCAGTAACATTAGCCTCCAACAATAAGGAAACTTTTAGAAGGGTTAATTCATTATTTCAGAATAAGAATTTTAGATTATATTATTCAGACGATCTTATTGGGTGTCAAATAGGGGCGCATTGAAGAATGTTTACGCTATTGCTGCAGGTATGACACAAGGACTCAATCTTGGAGAAAATGCCAAAAGCGCCTTAATAACAAGATCTTTTGTAGAAATTTCACGATTTGGGGAAGCGTTAGGAGCTAAACAGCAAACCATATTTGGTTTATCGGGACTTGGTGACTTAATTTTAACGTGTAATTCACTTAAATCACGCAATACAAGTTTTGGTCAAATGATTTCTAGTATGTCCAAACCTGATTTTGAGGATATTTTAAAATCCCAGGAAATTACAGAAGGGTATTATACAGTTAAAGCGGTAAAGCAAATAACGGATGAAAAGAAAATAGATATGCCCATCATGCAATCAGTTTATAATATTTTATACAACTCCCATTCAATCAAAGACGAAATTAAAAATTTATTAGAAAGACCCATTACTGATGAGTTTAAGTAATAAGAAAAACCAATACCCACAAACTTACTTTAATCTTGATCTTGATTGGATTAATAATGTGCAAGTGAATTTGAGTGCTGTTGAACGGCGCACTATTTCTTTAGTTAAAAGGCGTTCGATAAAAAAAGACTATCAGGCGGCTTGGTTATTAAAGGCAATAACACTAATCGACTTAACTACACTTAGTGGAGATGATACTTTTGGGAAAGTTGATCGTCTCTGTCAAAAAGCGCTTAATCCACTAGCTCACAATATCCTTAATGTATTGGATATACCACCCAATTCATTAACAGTTGGGGCTGTGTGTGTTTATCATCATTTAGTTCATCAAGCCCAAAAGAATTTAGGAGGAAAAATTCCTGTAGCAGCTGTCTCAACAGGTTTTCCTGCGGGGTTATCGTCTTTTTTTACGCGAAAAAAAGAAATTTCAGATTCAATTAAGGCCGGTGCAAAGGAAATCGACATTGTAATCAATAGAGGTTTTGTTTTACAAAACAATTGGCAGAAATTGTATAATGAAGTTAAAAGTTTCAAGGAAGTAGCTAAAGGAATCAAAATAAAAGCAATTCTAGGTGTGGGAGATTTAGAAACATTGCGAAATGTGGCCAAAGCTTCCTTAGTTTGTATGATGGCTGGCGCAGATTTCATTAAAACTTCTACGGGAAAAGAAAATGTGAATGCAAATTTAAATAACAGCTTGGTAATGCTCCGTATGATAAGGGAGTTCTACGAATATTCCGGCAAAAAAATTGGTTTTAAGCCAGCAGGAGGTATCTCTACAGCCAAAGGAGTCATTGAATTTTTGATTTTAGTCATGGAAGAGTTAGGTCATGAATGGTTTAATCCTAGGTTATTACGAATTGGTGCTTCTAGTTTATTAATTGATATTGAGAGACAATTATATCATCATGCATTAGGACGTTATGCAACAAAAGACAGATTGGCCATGGCATAAATGAATAACATTATTAAAAATTTTAAAAACATTAAATATGGACCTGCCCCAGAAGATGATAAGGATGTTTTAAAGTGGATTAAAAATTTATCTAGTCCCAATAGAATTTATATTAATGGAAAGTGGACTTTGTCTAAAAGTTCAAAAATATTACAATCCATTAATCCTTCTACTAATTCAAAACTATTCAAATTAGTAGTCAGTTCAAAAAAAGACGTAGATAGCGCAGTTATAGCTGCAAATAAGGCATACCCCAAATGGTCAAAACTATCATCTTACAAACGCTCGCAATATTTGTATGCACTCGCTAGACTCATTCAAAAACATGCTCGTTTTTTATCGGTTTTAGAGTCTATAGATAATGGTAAACCTATTCGGGAAACACGTGATATAGATATTCCTTTAGTAGCACGTCATTTTTACTATCATGCTGGGTGGGCGGTAAAATCAAAAGATTCAGTTAAGTCTTTGGGAGTTGTGGGACAAATTATACCTTGGAACTTTCCTTTATTAATGCTTGCCTGGAAAATAGCTCCTGCCATTGCTTGCGGAAATACAGTTGTTCTTAAACCTGCAGAATACACCTCTTTGACAGCAATATATTTTGCTGAATTGTGTATGAAAGCAAAATTACCCAAAGGTGTCATCAATATTGTTACGGGGGATGGATCTACAGGACAGCATATTACAAACCATCCTTTAGTTAAGAAAATAGCTTTTACTGGATCAACAGAAGTTGGAAAAAAAATTATTGCTTCCACTTCCAACACAAATAAAAAATTAACAATGGAATTGGGGGGCAAATCCCCTTTTATTGTTTTTGAAGACGCTGATTTAGACAGTGCTGTTGAGGGTGTCGTTGATGCTATTTGGTTTAATCAAGGTCAAGTTTGTTGTGCTGGATCAAGGTTGTTAATTCAGGAAAGTATTGAAAAAAAATTTATAAAAAAATTAAAACAACGAATGGAAAAATTACGTGTAGGCAATCCACTGGATAAGTCTATTGATATTGGAGCGATAGTTGCACCAGTTCAACTAAAAAAAATTGATAGTCTTGTTAAAAAAGGTGTCAAGGAAGGCGCAAAACTATGGCAACCGTCATGGTCCTGCCCAAAAGAGGGTTTATTTTATCCTCCTTCTTTATTTACAAATGTGATGCCTGCATCTTACATAGCCCAAATAGAAATTTTTGGTCCTGTTTTAATAAGCTTAACATTTCGTACCCCAAGTGAAGCTGTTGCAATTGCTAATAATACACCTTACGGACTTGCAGCCAGCATTTGGTCAGAAAATATCAATTTAGCTTTAGATGTAGCGCCAAAGGTCAAAGCTGGAGTTATCTGGATTAACTCAACAAATCTTTTTGATGCCGCTTGCGGTTTTGGTGGGTTTAAGGAAAGTGGATTTGGAAGAGAGGGGGGGAGCGAAGGAATTAGAGCTTATACAAAGATTAATCTGCCAGTAGTGAGGGGATCAAAAAAAACAAACAATAAAATAAAAATTTCTTTGCCTATGATTGATAGGACTCCAAAACTTTATATAGGAGGCAAACAAAAAAGACCGGATGGTGGTTATTCATTTCCATTAAATGCGGTAAATAATTCTTTTATTTGCGATATTGCGCAAGCAAATAGAAAAGATGTACGTGACAGTGTTGAGATTGCTGCAAAGTCTTTTGCAAAACAACTGAGTAATTTTAATAGATCGCAGATTTTATTTTATCTTGCAGAAAATCTGCAACAAAGAGAAAAAACTTTTGTTGATTTGTTGGTTGCTTTGCGTGGATCATCACCCGTAAATGCATCAAAAGAATTTAGCCAATCCTGTGAGCGATTATTTTATTATGCTGCGATGGCAGATAAGTTTGAAGGCAATGTTCATAATCCACCGATGCGAGGATTAACCCTGGCCATGAAAGAACCGTTAGGCGTTATGACCTCCATTCTCAGTGATGATAGTCCTTTATTAAACTTAGTGACTGTTATGGGCTCTGTATTTTCAACAGGAAATACTAATATTATCGTGCCTGGCCAAAAGACATCCTTAATTGCAACAGAACTATATCAAGTTCTTGATACATCTGATGTTCCGGGAGGTTATGTAAATATTTTGACAGCAAAAGAAAATGAATTAAATAAAACTCTATCTCAACATGAGAATATCGAAGGAATTTGGTATTTTGGAGCAGATAGTGCGCAGCGATCAGATATTGTTAAAAATACTACTTCAAATATAAAGCGATATTGGTGCCCTGAAGAAAAACACATTGATTGGACAAATACCTCGGAACAGTTTTTAAATGAATTTTTGCATCAAAGTACACAGATAAAAAATATTTGGATCCCTTATGGAGAATGATCTAGACTGATAAAAAAGGAGAGAATATATTGATGTTTGGCGAAAAACTTGCAACGCGTCTGAATTCATTTGCCTCAAAACCTCATATTTTTTGGAAAAATGAGATACCTATTCTTACAACTGATAAGTTAATAGAAAGAGCTGGTACTGTAAAAGGACTTACCGATTTAGATTTGAATTATCCTGATCATGTAAAAGAAAATCTTGATCATATTCTAAAAGTTATTCAAGATAATGGACTTGGTGTTAATGGCTTT
The DNA here is from genome assembly GCA_002938255.1 of Alphaproteobacteria bacterium MarineAlpha5_Bin3. Lineage (GTDB taxonomy): Bacteria > Pseudomonadota > Alphaproteobacteria > HIMB59 > MarineAlpha5-Bin3. Next base: position 10,029 of record PTLB01000018.1, read on the forward strand.
GCCATGCGATACTATACCAATCCAGCTTTTAAATTAGGAGCTTTTACAAATCCTGATAAAAGAGTTCGACAAGAAGCAATTGATTTAACTAAAGAAGGTATTGATGCTGCAAGAAAATTAAATGTTAATTTAATGACCATATGGCTTGGTCAGGATGGATTTGATTATGGATTTCAAGCGGATTACAAAAAATTATGGCAGGATGAAATAGATGGCATTCAAGAAGTTGCCTTGCATGATAAAGAATGTCAAATTAGCATTGAGTATAAACCGAATGAACCACGAGCATATTCTTTGTTATCAAACCTTTCTTCTACTTTATTAGCCATTAAAGAAATTGATCTTTCAAATTTAGGTGTGACTTTAGATTTTGCACACATTTTATATGCCGATGAGCAGCCTGCATTTTCTGCGGCTATGGTTTCAAGAAATTCAAAAATTTTAGGACTTCATCTTAATGATGGATATGGAAAAAGAGATGATGGTTTAATGGTAGGATCTGTTCATCAATTGGCTACAATAGAGTTATTATATCAAGTTTATAAAGATGGGTATGATGGAACAATTTATTTTGATACATTTCCTGATGCTTCAGGCTTGGATCCGGTTAAAGAATGTGAAACAAACATCCTTACTGTCAAAACAATGTTGAAAGTTGTAAAAAAATTATCTGACGATAATCATTTATCGCAGGCAATGGAAAACCAAGATGCAGTGACTTCTAATAAAATTTTTAACAAAGCTTTGTATAATTTAAACTCTGACTAATATGTCATTAAAAGAAATCATAGTTATAGGAAGTTTGCACTATGATATATTTTTAGAGTCTCCAGATTTACCTCGTATAGGCGAAACAATAAAAGGGAAAGATTGGTACCCTAAACTTGGAGGTAAGGGAGGAAACCAAGCAATCGCAGCTTCTCTTTATCCAGTTCCAACAAAACTTATTAGTGCTATTGGAAACGATGATTTTGCAAATTATATTTTAGAAAATTTAAAAAAAACTGAAATTAACACTACATATATTCAACGTTTGCAAAATTATAATTCTGGAATGAGTGTGGCAATATCAAATGCTGAAGGAGATTATGGCGCAGTGATTGTTTCAGGAGCTAATCTACATATCAATACAGAGGTATTTGATGATACGAGTTTATGGGAAAAAACCGGCATATTGATGGTCCAAAATGAAATAGATGACAAAACAAATATTTTAGCAGCTAAGAAAGCTAAAGAAATGGGTGTGCGTATATTTTATAATGCTGCACCTGCCAAAAAAATTAATCCTGATTTCTATGGTCTTGTTGATATGTTACTCGTTAATGAAATAGAAGCGCAAGATATAACTGGAATTAAAATAACAAACTTGGATGACATAAAAAAAACATCTAACTTTTTGTCGAAGAACTTTCCAGTGGCTATTATTTCTGCAGGGAAAAAAGGTGTAGTTTATTGTGAGAATCAAAAGGAACCAATTCATTTTAAAGGAGCAAAAGTTAAAGTAAAAAGCACACACGGTGCAGGAGATACTTTTGCTGGAACTTTTTGCGGTGCATTGGTTTCAGGAAAGGATCTTCAACAATCTATTTCAATAGCCAATCAAAAGGCAGCAGAATTTATTTCTAAGTAGGAAAAGCCTCTTGAAAGATATTCAAAAAAAATTTAGGGTTATTCCCAATCTTTTAATCTAAGGAGTTGGATGAAAAGCTTAAGCATACTAGGAATATTTGTTGCAGACTTAGCCTTCTTTGGAAGAATACCAAAGAAAGGAGAAACTGTTCTGGGTGATAAGTTTGTAGTTGGTCCAGGTGGAAAAGGATCAAACCAAGCAGTAGCTGCTGGCAAGGCTGGAGCGAATGTCAATTTTATTTCTAAAATAGGAAATGATGATTATGGAAAAATGGCTAAAAAAATTTATGCAGAGACAAATGTTGGAACAAAAAATTTAATTGTTTCAGATGAACATAGTACTGGTGTTGCAGCAATACTTCTTAATAAAGAGACAGGAGATAATGCAATTTCAGTTATTACAGGTGCAGCAGGAGCTTTAACAATTGATGATATTAATGCAGCGGAAGATGAGATTAAAAATTCTTCTATTTTTTTAACGCAATTAGAAGCGCCAATAAATACCGTTGTTCATGCCTTAAAAATTGCCAAGACAAATAATGTAACAACCATTCTTAATCCCGCACCAGCAGCAACTCTTGATAAAGAAATTTTTCCTTTAATTGATTACTTTACCCCAAATGAAACAGAAGCAAGTTTTTATGTAAATAAGGACATAGTAAATGAAGAAGATGCCAAAAAATCATCTAAAGATTTATTAAACTTGGGTATAAAAAACGTTGTGATTACACTAGGCGATAAGGGTATATATTTTGAAAACAAAGATAAGAGTCATTTTGTGCCCTCACTTGATTTGGGTGATAAAGTAATTGATACAACAGGAGCAGGAGATGCTTTTAATGGCGCTTTTGCAACAGCTTTATGTGAAGACAAGAGCATTGAAGAGGCTCTAAAATTTGCCAATGCTTTTGCTGGTATTTCAACGACAAGGATTGGAACAGCAAATTCCATGCCTTCTCGAGATGAAATTGATAAATTACTTTAAATAATGTACAATAATATCATGCAGTTATTTCTTGAGAGATTGCTTTACTTTTGGGCAGCTATTACAACGATTGGATTGCTTTTGGTTGTTTTAGTATGGGCTATTTCAACCATAATTTATGTAGCTTTTATTTCTTTATTTGTTGCCATAGTCGCTGCAGCTTTTTACCACTTTTATTGGGTTAAAAGGGACAATTAATTTCTATTTAAAATCGAATTCAAATGATATTAAAAGTTTAAGTGAGCTACATTTTTTATGATTTTGAAACGACAGGAAAAGGTAAAAAAGCTAGCCCAAATGCATTTAATCAAAGTCCAAATTGGGAACAAGTTCTGCAGGTTGGGGCCATAGTAGCAGATGATAAATTCAATCAGACAAACAAGTCCTTGGATAAACGTGCGCGTCTTCGTACCTCAATTATCCCCCAGCCAGGGGCTTTCTTAATAACGCAAAAAACAATAAAGGAAGCATTGATTGCTGAACACTCATCTTATGAGTTGATATCTATAATTAATCAACATTTTCAGGAATGGAAAAAAGATTCTCCCAATACGTCTTTTGTTGGGCATAACTCTGTTGAATTTGATGAGCCAGTATTGGAGAATAATTTGTTCACTAATTTATTCAACCCTTACATTACAAGGCCCAACAGAG
>PTLB01000019.1 GCA_002938255.1 Alphaproteobacteria bacterium MarineAlpha5_Bin3
TACCAACCTGTGTTTTCAGGATCTGTATTTAACAATTGAGGTGAATTTTGAAGTTCATTGTTTACTTCAATGATTTCACCACTAACAGGTGAAAAGAGGTCACTGGCTGCTTTTACTGATTCAACAACTCCAATTTGGTCACCAAACTTGACTAACCTTCCAATATCGGGCAACTCTATAAAAACTATATCTCCTAAACTTTCCTGAGCATGGTTAGTGATACCAACAGTTGCGATATCATCATTTAATTCTAGCCATTCATGATCTTTAGAATATTTTCTTTCACTCATAAAATTATCCTTTCTTATATTTATGAGAAATAAAAGGTAATTTGACAATTTCTATTTTTTCCATTTTATCTCTAATTAAACAAAACAATTTGTTATCTTGATGATTAATATCAACATATCCCAATCCTATTGAAACTTTTAAAGACGGTGAAAAGCCACCACTAGAAATAAATCCTATTTCCTTTTCTTTTTCATCAAATATTTTCATCTGTGATCTTAGCATAGATTTTGTAACAGACTTAATCCCAATTTTAATTTTTTTAACACCATTTTTTATTTGGTGTAAGATAGTTTTACAGCCATTAAAATTGCATTTTTCTAATCTAATTTTGTCAATGGTCCATAATAGTTTTGCTTCCACAGGTGTAATTTCCTCTGTTAATTCATTACCATACAAGCTTAATCCAGCTTCCAGTCTTAGCGAATCTCTAGATCCTAAACCGCATAATATGACATTTGTTGATTTCATTAATTTATCCATAAAATTTTTTAAAATAATATTTGGAATAGAGATTTCAAAACCATCTTCACCTGTATACCCTGACCTACTTATAATAATTTCTTGTTCTTGAAAGTTGGTGGAGTTTATCTGCATGAAATTCATATCAGGCTTGATCTTTAAAAAAGAAAGTGAGCTGTATGATAGCGGACCTTGTATTGAAATTAATGATTGATCGTGAATATAAATATAATCATTTAATATCTTTTCGAATATTTTATTATCAACTGTTTTTCTGTCTGCATTATAAACAATAAAAAAAAATTCATTATTATTAATTATAATTTTTGAAATTATTATGTCATCTATAATGCCGCCATTTACATTCAATAAAAATGAATATTTTGATTTATTAAATTCTAATTTACCGAGATTTAAAGGAACATATTGTTCAAGTGAAGAAGTGTTGTGTTTTGAGTTGGAAATTAAAATTTGCCCCATGTGCGATACATCAAAAACACCAACTAATTCTCTGACATGAAGATGTTCTTTAATAATACCATTTAAATAATAAATAGGCATAGAGTAACCAGCAAAAGGAAATAACTTAGCCTTATGTTTTATATGGAAATCATTTAAAAAAACTGTATTCAAGGTCTTAGACAAAGTTTAATCCTAACTTTGCCCTTCTGTCATTGAACCTGAGAGTTTTAACTAACACTTGCACCGTCGGTAGAGCTTCCGCTCGTTTTCCAGAATATTAATTCTAGCGGTCCTTTTGCCTGAGAGTTTCCGGGCCGTTGCTCCTTCGGCTCTGTTAGAAAACAGTATCTCCCGCTTAACAAATACACTTTACACACTTATAAATAAATTAACAAATTAATTTAGAGGTATATTGTTTTTTTTCTTTAATTTTTGATATTTTTCTGACAATTTTTTGTATTCTGAGTATATTTTCCTTATTTTAGTAGTAAATTTTGAATCATTTTTGATTTCATCTAGAATTGAATAACTTTTCCAGTAATTGTTATTTTTTTTGTATTCGCCATTTTTAACATAAAAAATTTCACTTAAAATATTAAGATCATGAGGAATATTGAAAGTTTTTTTTGTATCTGCATAAGGAAAAAAAAAGAAAAAATTATCAAAACCCGCCCACGTTATTGCTGACAGACATAGGGAACAAGGTTCATGGGTTGTTAGAAAAATACAATCTTTAGGATTGATGTTTTCATCATAATTATTTAAATAAAATTTATTTATCGCAGATATTTCACCGTGCATTAATGGGTTAATAATTTCATTGTTTGTTCCAATAACAATTGTTGTAAAATCTCTTTTGCTTAATATTGCAGCACCGAAAATCTTATTCCCTTTTAATATAGCTTTTCTTGTCATTGGAATAATTTCGTCTAAAATCGTACTTAAAAGTATTCCGTATATATTTTTCATAGATTGGTTTAAAATAATTAAAGATGTTTTTTATATTTTTTCATTTTTTCAACTAAAAGAATACTAAAAAAAAGTAAAAGCAATTTCTATAAAAATATAGATAAATAATATAAATTTACAAAAAAAAAGACCCAGCAAGCTAGGTCCTTTTATTATACCGTGCATTTCCTCCCGATACAAACTAACTAAAGTTTCCCTTAATCAATTTCATCATTACCTTTGCGTGTAATAACTATTTTTAATCTATTTCATTATTTAAGTTACGCAAATAAAATAAAAGAAAAAATAAAAATATTTGAGGAAAAGTTGTGAATAAATATTATAAAATAATTTACTTATCTTCTTAAAGGTTTATCAATTGTGATTTGAACGTGTTTTTGAGTTTCTCTAAAAAATGTGTAAATACCTCCAAAAACTATGAACCCTAGGCCAACATAACCTTTAAAATTTAATGTTTCTTGCCAGATAATCCAACTTAATATTAAAGACAAAGCAATTAAAATATATTCAAATGGAGCAACACTTGGTGGAGACCCTATTCTATAAGCTTGAAAAATACATAAAAAAGCAACAAATCCACTAATAGCAATTAAAAATAATGAAAAGATAATATTGATATTACTTAAGTACCAAGCTCTAAATATAAATTGTAAATGCTCATTTGAGGGATCATTATAACTACCATTACCTATAACCAAACCTATTATTAATGAAATTAAAATTGCAAAAATGTAAATATGAAAAACTTGAGAGTATAAACTGTCTTCAAGAGATGTTTTTTTTTGAATAATCATGCTTACAGCATAGAAAAAAGCACAGATTACTGGAAAGGTAGCATATATATTAAAATTATTTATCTTAGGATCCATAACTAAAATAACTCCAATAAATCCTATAACAAGAGCAAACCATCTTCTAAACCCAATAGTTTCATTAAGAAAAATCATAGAAAGAATTGTAATAAAAAAAGGACTGACAAAAAATAAAGTTACTGCTGTAGCTAGTGATAATTTAGTTAAGGAAAAAAAATATAAAATAAAAGCAGTATAAAATAAGAAAACTCTTATTAGTGTTAAAGCAGGAAATTTTGTTTTAAAAATTATAGGTTCTTTTTTAATTTTTAAAAATATTGATAAGAAAATTATTCCAAGAAGCGCTCTAAATAATAATATTAAAAAAATATTAGTTTCAGAAGATAAAAGTTTAATAAGAGTATCTTGACATGCAACAACACTCATACCAATAATTATTAAAATAATAGCTTTTGGAGTATTTTCTTTAACTTGCATAAGATATAATTGAAATGAACAAGTAGTATATGTCTATACGAAAAAAATATAATGTCATTGGTATAATGTCCGGCACTTCAATGGATGGTCTGGATTTTAGTTATATAAAAACTAATGGAACTAATTTTGTTAAAATTATAAAAGAATCAACTTTTGAGTTTACACCTCATTATAAAAATGAATTAAGAAAAATTATATCAAAAGCCCCTAAAAATAATTTATCTCAGCAAATAAAATATTTTTATGAAAATGAAGATTATATTACTAACAATTTACTAAAATATATAAGAATTTTCCTAAGAAAGATTAATACAAAAAAAAACATTATAGATTTAATTGGAATAAGTGGGCAAACTGTTTTGCATAATCCAAAGAAAAAAATATCAATTCAGCTTGGTTCATGTAGTAAAATAAATAAAATACTTCATATACCTATAATTGGAAATTTTAGAGAAAACGACATTAATAATGGTGGTCAAGGGGCTCCTATTGGAAGTTTTTATCATAAATATATTTTAAATAAAGTTTCAAAAAAAACAGCTATTATTAATTTAGGAGGAATATCTAATATAACATATTCTTCAACAAAGGAATTAATCGCATTTGATATGGGTCCTGGAAATTCTTTGATTGATGATTTGACTTTTTATTTTTATAAAAAGAGATTTGATCATAAAGGAAATTACGCAAAAAAAGGGAGTTTAATAAAAGAGGTATTGAATGATTTTCAAAAAGATGTTTTTTTTAAACAAAATTATCCTAAATCCCTTGATAGAGAATATTTTAATAGATTTTTCAATATATTAAAAAATAAAAAAAACACTGATTCTATACATACTGCTTCGATGATGTCAGTTATGTCGATTATTATGGGTATTAAACTTCTTAAAAAAAATATTAAGAAAATTATTGTAACAGGAGGAGGTAGAAAAAATAATTTTTTAATGAAATCAATTGGAAATAAACTTATTAAAATTAAAATAATGAAGATAGATCAATTTGGATACAATGGTGATTTATTAGAAGCCCAAATGTTCGCCTATCTTGCTGTACGTTCATTAAAAAAACTACCTTTGAGCACTCCCAATACAACAGGAGTTAACAAAAGCATTACTGGCGGGTATTTATACTCTTAAATCAATTAAAAACTAAATCATTCCATGATTTTATATCAATGTTTGAACCACAAAGAATAATTAAAGTATCTTGATTTTTCAATTTACCTTTAAAATAACGTTGTAAAGCAGCCACTCCCGCAACACATGCTGGTTCTAACATTAATTTACATTTATCATACATAAACAACATTGCTTCAATCATTTCGTTATCAGTAACTGTTATCATTTGATCAATTACATTTTGACATATGGAAAACGAATAAGGCATATGCAGGGGGGCGCTTAAACTATCAGCAATCGAATTTATTAGTACTTGTTCGATGGGTTTATTTGTTTTCAAACTATCAGTTAATCCTTTTGCTCCCTCAGGTTCTACACCAATGATTTTGCACTTAGGAAACTTTTGCTTTACAAAAGAACCTATTCCACCAATCAATCCCCCTCCTCCAACCGAAATTATAATATTATCTATATTTTGCATTTGGTTGCAAATTTCAAATCCCAAAGTAGCAGTTCCTTGCATGGTAAAAGCTCCATCAAAAGGATGTATAAAAGAATAACCTTCTTCTGAAGACGCTTTTAATACATCTTTAAATGCTGAATGTGGGTCAGTAAAATATAAATTAGCTTTTAATTCTTTACATTTATTTACACGAAATTGATTCGCAGAATTATACATAAAAATTTTGTTTTTTAATCCAAATTTATTAGAAGCATATGAAGCTGCTATAGCGTGATTACCAGCACTAACGGCAGTAATTCCTTTTTGTTTTTTTTCTTCATCTAAATTGAGTACATTATTAATAGCACCTCTGGCTTTAAATGTTCCAGCATGTTGTAAAAACTCCATTTTAAAAAATAAATTTGTATCAAAGATATCATTTATTAAAGGCCAACTTTTAATAAGAGGTGTTTTTTTTATATGGGGAAATAGTTTTGAATAGACTATCTTAATAGTTTCTTGTTGTAGTTCATCAGGTATCAATTAAAGCCTCTTAGTTCCTTGATTTTATCGTATGCTAAATTAATAGATGATAATTCTTTATTTGCTTCCTTAATAAACTCTTTAGGCATTCCTTTTGCAATCAGATAATCAGGATGATGTTCTTTACTTAATTCAATCCATTTTTTTCTTATATTGTTGTCACTGTCTTCACGAGTTACACCTAAAATTTTATACGGATCAGATTCTTTATTATTTAAGCGTGAATGAAAAATTCTTTGAAAATCTGTTTCATTGAAATGAAATGATTGTGATATCGATCTTAAAACTTCTACCTCATTAATAGAAGTGAGACCATCTGCTTCAGCTATGTAAAATAAATTGTTTAATAGTTGTTCTAGCAAAACTTTGTTATCTGAAAATAAATTACCTACTTGATCAGCTATATTTTTAAAACCAAATGAACTTTTTTTGGCTTCATTAAATATTTTACTAACTTCTGACATTTCTTCTGCTTGAATGTTGAATTTTTCTTTAAAGGTATAGATTTCTTCTTTAGTAACTTGCCCATCTGCTTTAGCAATTTTTGCAGATAAAACAATAATGCACAAAGCAAAAACATTTTTTTTTTGTTGTTGAGAAATTTGATTTGAACTAGAAAATTTTCTAGCAGATCGATCAAAAGACCCTCCAATCATCATTCCGATGATAGCCCCTAATGGACCGCCTAAAGCAAAACCTGTTGTACCTCCGATAATTTTCCCCCAAATACTCATGATAGTGATTCTATGATACTTTTTAATACCATAATTTCTTCTTGAGATATTTTTCCGTCAAGATTTTCATCTACTAATTGGAATATTAACTGTAATGATTTATTTATTTCGTCAAATGAAATAAATTTGTCATTATTTAAATCAATAAAATTAAAATAAACTCTTTCTTGCTTGTTAAGCTCTTCAGCTTGCGCAACAAAAAGGGGGAGATTTATAGTAAACAATATTAAATATATTAGCTTAACCATCTAAAAAAACCTAATATAGCTGCCGTAGCATAAAATAATTGCAAAATTAAGATACCTTTATGATTTCCTTTAAAAGACCATAGTGCAATTAAAACAGCCGAAATAAATAATAATGAAAAACCAATTAACTCAGCGCCAATATTGAGAGCTATTAAAAGTGTGTATAAAATAGCGGTTATAACACCGCCCCACTCTAAAAAATCTGAGGATTTCATTTTAAAGAAAGCCTCTGAGATATGTAATAAAAAAAATTAAGTCTTTTTAATATTGGTGGCGTTTTCTTTTCCTCTATTTTCTCCAATTTCAAAAGAGACTGCTTCACCTTCTTGCAAAGTATCAATTCCAGCTTCTTCAAGAGCTGAAATGTGTAGGAAAACATCTTTTCCACCAGCGTCATTTTCAATAAATCCGTAACCTTTTGTTGGATTAAACCATTTAATTTTACCTGTTGCCATGTATTTCTCCTTTTTTAAAATATGTTTGGGGTAAATTTTGTAAGATTTTTTTTTATGTATAAAATTTAATTATAAATCTTCTCTTTAGTTAATTAAAGGATTAGTTAACGATTATTGAATTAATTGCAAGATATTTATCATATAGGAATCAAATATGCTTAATTACAAACATGCTTACCATGCTGGGAATCATGCTGATGTATTAAAACATGTATGTTTAATTTATTTTATTAAATCAATTAAATATTCTTATAATTCAATACTTTATATAGATACGCATGCGGGTAGTGGGTACTATGATCTGAATAATGAACACATACAAAAAAATAAAGAACATCAAACAGGTATTGAAAAAATGTTATCTTTTACAACTAATGATCCATATTTACGTTTTTACTTAAAAACAATTAATAATATTAATAAATCAAACAAGTTAAAATTTTACCCTGGTTCGCCAAAAATAATTCAACATTTAACTGATAAAATAGATGAATTGTATTTTTATGAACTTCATACTAATGAATTTAGGTTACTAAAAAACAAATTTTTAAAAAACAGTAATATCAAAATTATTAATGATGATGGCTTTAGATTTCCTAGCAAAATAAAAATTAAAAAACAAAAAAAGGGTATTATTTTAATTGATCCTTCTTATGAAGAAAAAGATGATCATGAAAAAGTTATAAATCTAATTACCAAAAACTATGAACAACTTGAAAATAAAATTATAATTATTTGGTATCCTATGATTAATAGAAATGATACGAATAATTTTATTGATGGTTTTAAAAAAACAGGTATTCAAAATATTCTTCGTATAGAAATGCCCATACAAAATGATAATGAAGAGATAAACATGACTGGAAGTGGATTACTAGTTTTTAATGCACATAACAAAACTAAACAGAGTCTAAGAGGTACAATTATAGAACTTCAAAAATGTTTACAGTTAAAAGGAAATAAAAAAAAAGTAATAGTTAACTATTTAAGATAAAATAACTGTAGATATTTGATGAAACTTTCTTCAAATAGTTTAAAAAACGCCCATTTTAAATTTAATATGTTTTCAAAATCTACATCCAAAAAAAAACCTAATTTAATTGAAGATCCAATAATGCAATTATTTATTAGAATAGCAGTTCCATCAAGTATTGGTACAGTATTTATGACTCTTTACAATGTTGTTGATACTTATTTTGCGGGTAAAATTTCGGCTGAAGCTTTGGCTGCATTAGCACAAACATTTCCTTTATACTTTATAATTATTGCTTTAGGAGTCGGCCTCAGCATAGGGACAACTTCATTAATTGCAAATGCCTTAGGTGAAAAGAAAACTAAAAAAGCTTCTTATTATTTAGCGCAATCTATAATTCTTGCCATTATCGCTTCTGTCATAGTTAGTTTAATTGGGATTAATTTAGGTCCATCTATAATACTAATTATGAATGATAGCTTTGTAACTATGCGCTTATCAATGGATTATCTCAATATTATTTTTTTAGGCTCTATATTTGTTTTTATTCAAATGACAGTTAATTCTTCTCTCTCGGCAATTGGTGACACTAAAAGTAATAGAAACGTGTTAATTGTAAGTTTTTTTTTAAATATTGTTTTAAATCCTCTTTTTATCTTTGGTTACGGTTTTATTCCCGCCATGGGAATTAAAGGCATAGCCTTTTCTACAATTGTTTCGCAAGCATTAGGAACAGTTTATATAATATACAAAGCTACAAAAATAGAACTAGGCAAATATCTATATTTAAATTGCTTTAAACCAAAAATTAAGATTTTAATTGATCTTTTAAAACAAGGTGTTCCAGCATCAATAGGAATGATGATGATCAGTGTGGGTATCTTCATTATTTTATTTTTTATTAGTCAATATGGAGATCTTGCATTAGCTGGTTATGGAACGGCAATACGTTACGAACAATTATATCTTTTGCCTGTTCTTGGATTAAATATAGCAGTTTTATCCATGGTAAGTCAAAATTTTGGAGCGAAACAACTTAACAGAGTAAAAGAAATATATAACAAGGCCATATTATTTGGTTGTACCTTTATGTTTTTTAGTGGCTTTATTATTTATTTTTCTGCGGAAACTGCTGTTAGCTTCTTTACCAACAATAAAGAAGTTATAAAATACGGCACGACATATCTACAAATTACAGCTTTAATGGAACCGATCTACCCAATATTTTTCATCAGTAATGCTTTGATACAAGGTCTTAAAAAAGCTAATGTTGTTATGTATTTAACATTAGGACGGATGGTTGTTCTTCCTGTAATTGTACTTTGGTATTTGATATTTTATTTAGAATCCTCTTTTGAATTTGTCTTTTGGGGTTTACTGATAATAAATTGGCTCTATGGAATTTTTGTGCTTTTATTTACTATAAATCTATTGAAAAGACAATCTCAAAATATTAGTTTGGCAAAAAGTTCTGTCTAATTTATTACGCCTTTTAAATTTGGCACAAACAAAACTTCTGCTAAAACTTCTGTTAAGATTGCATCATTCTTTTTTGTAAATTTCTTGAGAATTTGTTTTGAGCTACTAACAATTGGAGCAACAATAATTCCATTGTCAGCAATATGATCAAAAAAATTATTTGAAATTTTATTTATTGCTGCTGTAAAAATTATCCGATCGAAAGGTATTTGTTCCTTCCATCCTAAATTACCATCAGCATGTTTAGTAACGATATTAGTAAGTTTAAGTTCTTTAAAATTTGTTTCTGCTTTAACATGAAGAGATTTAATACGCTCAATGGTATACACTCGTCTTGCTAAAAGAGATAAAATTGAACTCTGGTAACCACTGCCAGTACCAATCTCCAACACCTTATGTTTTTTTTGCAATTCAAGAGATTGAGTCATAAGAGCCACTATATACGGCTGACTAATCGTCTGGTTATCCCCAATGGACAATGCTATATTTTCATAAGCCTGGTTACGAAAATTATCCGGAATGAAGATTTCTCGAGGTGTTTTTTCTATAGCAGAAAGAACATGAGTATCTGAAATACCAGATTCCCTTAATTCCAGTGTGAGCCGAATTTTTCTAACATCTAACACTTAAATCAATGTTGACTGATTATTTAAATATTTTTTTAAAACTTCTGGAATTTTTACATTCCCATCTTCTGTTTGATAATTTTCTAAAATAGCAATAAGCGTTCTTCCAACAGCCAATCCAGAACCATTAAGTGTATGAACAAAAATATTTTTATTTTTTTTTTGATATTTTGAGTTCATTCTTCGAGCTTGAAAATCACCGCAATTAGAGCAACTTGATATTTCTCTATAGGCTCCTTCTCCAGGTAGCCACACTTCAATATCATAAGTTTTATTAGCAGAAAAACCCATATCTCCACTACAAAGAGTCATAATACGATAATGAATGTTTAAATCCTTCAAAATGCTCTCAGCTGATTCTAGCATTCTTTCTAACTCCTTTTCAGAATGTTCAGGCTGAACCACGGAAACAAGTTCAACTTTAGTAAATTGATGCTGCCTCAACATACCACGTGTATCTTTACCAGCTGCTCCGGCTTCTGAACGAAAGCAAGGAGTATAAGACGTCACTCTCATAGGTAAAGAATTTTCATTTAATATTTGATCTCTAACCAAATTGGTAAGAGGTACTTCGGCTGTAGGGATTAGCCAATGACTATCTCCCGCAGTAAATAAATCTTCAGAGAATTTAGGTAATTGACCTGTTCCAAACAAGGGGTCATCTTTAACTAAAAATGGTACATTCATTTCTGTGTATCCATTTTCATATGTATGTTTATCTAACATAAATTGAGCAATAGCTCTTTCTAACTTAGACATCATTCCCTTTAAAACTACAAATCTTGATCCGGATAACTTGCTTGCCAAATCAAAATTCATTAAGTTTAAGTTTTCACCTATTTCAAAATGTTTTTTTGGCTTAAATTTGAAACTAGGTTTACTTCCCCACTCCCTATAAAACAAATTATCTTCTTCATTTTTACCCTGTGGAGTATTTTCTGAGGGTATGTTAGGTAACCTTGATAATATTGCTGCCAGTTCCTCCTCTTTAATTTTTTCTAATTCCTTTAAAGTTGAAGCTTCTTCTTTTAACTTTTCTACTTTTGCTATAATTTTATCTGCATCTTTTTTTTGAGATTTAAGTAAACCTATTTCTTTTGATAATTTATTTCGTTCTGCTAAAATATTTTGTAAAATAGTTTGTGTATTTCTTTTTTCTTCATCAATCTTTATAATTTTTACTGAACAAGGTGTTTCACCCCTTTGTTTCATTGCATTATCAAATGCTGTGGCATTCTCTCTTATAAAATTAATATTATGCATTATCTTCTTTGTCTTCTACTGGCGCTTTTTTGTTTTTTTGAATTATTTTAGCTATGTAAATAGAAATTTCATATAATATAATAATAGGCAGAGCCAAGCTTAATTGACTAAAGGGGTCTGGAGGTGTCAAAAAAGCTGCAGCAAGAAAAGCCAATACAATTGCATATTTTCTAAATTTTTTAAGAGTATAATGAGTAACTAAATTTGCTTTAGCTAGCAAACCTAAAAGGACTGGTAACTGAAAAGCTAAGCCAAAGGCAAAAATAAACCTCATCATAAGTGATAAATATTCCCCCATTTTTGCTTCTAATCTAATTGGTATTCCTGAAGAATTTAAATTTTGATAAGATAAAAAGAATTTCCATGCAATGGGCGCTATCAAATAATATACCATAGAACCTCCAGCAAAAAATAAAATTGGAGTTGCTATTAAAAAGGGTAAGAAAGCTTTTTTTTCATTTTTATATAATCCAGGGGCAATGAATTTCCATATTTGTATGGCAATTAAGGGAAATGAAAAAAACAAAGCAAAAAAAAGTGCAATTTTGAGCTCAGTAAAAAAAGCTTCTTGCAAGGCAGTATAAATAAATCCCTGACCATTATCTGTATCGAGTAAATTAACAAGTGGATATGCCAAAAAAGCAAATAATAAATCGGCAAAATAAAAACAAATAATAAAAATTATTAATATATAAACAAAGCTCCACAATAATCTTCTACGTAATTCAGTTATATGCTCAATCAACGACATTTCTTGAAATTTTGTACCGCTCATAATTTATTTATCTGTATTTTTTTCTTTGGAATTAATTTCTTTAATCTCTTTATCTAAAGAACCTGCTGTATCTTTAATGGAATTAATTTCAGAACCTACTGTATCTTTAATGGAATTAATTTCCTTTTTAAAGTCAACTGTGGGATCTAAATCATTTTTGATGTTCTTTAAATCCGAAATAGATTTCTTTACATCTTTAAGGTCATTTTCTTCAGCTAATTCTTTTAAAGAATTTTTAAAATCACGAGAAATTTTTTTTAGTGATTTAGAAAATGAACCTATTTGTTTTAAGAGATTAGGTATTTCTTTTGGTCCAACAACAATTATAACAACTATAACTGTCAGTGCTATTTCAGACCAACCAAAAGAAAACATTGAGATTATTTGTCTTCGTCAATCTTTTTTTCAATATTTTCATCTTTCTTTTCTTCATCACTCATGCCACGTTTGAAGGATTTAATGCCCTTAGCCATATCTCCCATTAATTGTGGAATTTTTCCGCGACCGAACAAAAGCAATACAATTACTAAAACTATAAGAAGTTGCCATATACTAGGTGTCATACTCTATTCCTTATTAAAAATTAGCTCATATCTTATAACGATAAAAAAATATACTTAATAAAACTAGGGAAATAAATGAATTTTTACAACAAAAAAGGGATTTTT
>PTLB01000002.1 GCA_002938255.1 Alphaproteobacteria bacterium MarineAlpha5_Bin3
ATGAAAATACAATATATAAATATAATAAAAGTATTATTTTTCTATTGCTAAAATTTTTATAAATTTCATAGAATATAATTAAATAAATGATAAAAAATAAAGGTCTAAAAAAATAATCATTGAATAAATAAATATAAAAAAATACAATTAATAAAAAAAAAGTTGATAATATTCTTATAATAAAATGATTATAATCCATAATTTCTATTCACCTTAGAAAATTTTAAAAGAATAGATTCTAGTTCATTGTGACTAAAATCTGGCCACAAAGTATTAGTAAAAAACAGCTCTGTATATGATAAATTTAAAAGAATAAAATTGCTTAACCTTTGATAACCTCCTGTTCGAATTAATATATCAGGATCAGGTATGTTTCCTAAGTACATAGAAGATCTAACTGAATTTTTATTAATTTTTTTATTTTTATTTATTATAAAATTATTAACAATATATACTATCTCATCTAATGATCCATAATTAAAAACTATATTTAAATTAATAGTAGGATTTTTTTTCTTAATTAGGGATTTAAAAATATTTAAAATATCTTTTGGAATGTTTGTTTTTTCTCCAATAATATTAATATTGATAATATTATTTTTTAATAATTCTTTTAAAAATTCTTTATGTTTATCTATAATTAAATTAAATATAATTTTTGATGAAGCTCTTTTAATATTTTCTGAAGAAAGTGCGTAAACTGTTAAATTTTTTATTTTTTTTTCAATACATTTATCTATAATGAACTTTAAATTATTTAGTCCAGCCAAATAGCCCTCAAGTTTATTTTTTTTATTTATTAAAGCCCATCGCTGATTGCCATCCATAATTAATGCAAGATGATTTACCTTATTAAGTGACAAATTAAACTTGAGTTATTTCTTTTTGCTTTATTAAAACTATTGAGTCAATATTTTTAATAAATTCATCGGTAATTTGTTGTATTTCTGAAGAATTTTTTTTTAATTCATCTTGAGAAATTATTTTTTCTTTTTCATCAAATTTTAAATCATCTAAAGTATCTCTTCTAATATTTCTTATTGAAATTTTAGCATTTTCTCCATATTTAGAAACAATTTTAGATAATTCAAATCTTCTTTCTTCACTTAATTTAGGTATTGGTAGTCTTATTAAAGAACCGTCAGATTGAGGGTTAATTCCTAAATTTGATTTAATTATTGAATTTTCAATATATTTTAAAAGAGAGGTATCCCAAACTTGAATAGTTAAAGTATTAGGATCAGAAACATTAATATTTCCAAGCTGATTAATTGGTGTTTTAGTGCCATAAGCTTCCACCATTAAATTATCCAACATAGTAGATGAAGCTCTCGCAGTTCTAACAGATAATAGTTCTTTTTCGAAATGTGATATAGCTTTGTCCATTCTTGATCTTAATGTATTACTATCCATACCTCTTTTTAACTAATTTTACTAAATTTTCCTATACCTTTAATTGATTCCAATATTGAATTTTTTCTATTTATGTTAGTAATTAATATGGGTATTTGAGATTCTTTTGCTAGGCTTATAGCTGTACTGTCCATTACTTTTAAGTTTTTATTTAAAACTTCATCGTATGAAATATTTTTATAATGTTTTGCTTTAGTATTATTAACAGGATCTTCATCATATATGCCGTCAACTTTAGTTGCCTTAATTATAAGTGAACAATTCATTTCAGAAGCTCTTAAAGAGGCAGCTGTATCAGTAGAAAAAAATGGATTGCCAGTTCCAGCAGCAAAAATAACAATTCTATTTTTTTCTAAGTGCCTTACTGCTTTTCTTCTAATATATGGTTCGGCGATTTGAGACATATTAATTGCCGACTGAACTCTTGTAGGCACTCCAATAGTTTCCAGTATACTTTGCATAGATAAAGCATTCATTATTGTTGCTAACATCCCCATATAATCTGAAGTTGATCTATCTATGCCTTCTGCTGCGCCTCTAATTCCTCTAAAAATATTGCCTCCTCCAATTATTAAGCAAATTTCAATATTGGAATTAAAAATTTTTTTTATTTCATTGGCAATAAATTTTGTTGTAGAAACATTTAAACCATAATTAGAGTCACCCATTAATGACTCTCCTGATATTTTTAATAATATTCTTTTTTTTTCTTTCATTAAGAATTAAGAACAATCAATTTATAATCAATAATTTCAAAATTATTTCTTTTTGAAAATTCAGTAATTATTTGTTTCACTGTTTTATCTAAATCTAAAATATATGGTTGTTCCAATAATACTGAATCCGAGTAAAATTTTTTCATTTTTCCTTCTAATATCTTTTCTAAAATATTATTCGGTTTTCCACTAGATTTAATTGTTTCTATTTGTATTTCTCTTTCTTTTTTAATTAAATTTTTATTTAATTTTTCAATACTCAAAGCAAAAGGTTTACTTGCAGCTATGTGCATACATAGATTTTTTCCTAAAATTTTTGATTCTTCATCTATTTCATTTATTTTTGATTTCAAAACCACTGCTATTTTTCCAATATTTTTTTTATATGCATTATGAATATAAGTGGAAATCATACAGCCATCATTATTTGGAACTATGATTAATTGACTTAATATTATATTTTCACCAATTTTAGTAATTATATCTGTAAAATATTCACTTATGATTTTATTTCGAAATGAAAGTTTAAGAAAACTTTCGAGGGATATATTGATATTATCAACTACTAATGCAAATCCACCAATTTCATTCATAAAATTTAGAAAAACCTCATTTTTAGCTGCAAAATCTGTTTCTGTGTTAATTTGAATTAACACTGTTTTTGCTTCATTTGAATATAATCCAATAGCTCCCTCATTTGTTTGTCTTGAAGATTTTTTGTTAGCTTTTACCAAACCTTTTTTTCTTAAATAAACAATAGACTTTTCAATACTTTGATCGTTTGCTTCAAGTGCTTTTTTACAATCCAAAAAACCTGCCCCTGTCATATCTCTAAGATTCTTAACATTAACCATTATATTATTCATGAATATCTATCTCCTATAGATTAATAGTTATTTAGAGCTTGTTGCAAGCTTTGCAGGCATTTCTTTTGTTTCAGTATCAATTTTATTATTCTTATTTTTTTCTAATTCAAAATCTTTTGAAACTTCTTTAGCATCGGACAATGTTTCTCTAAAAAAATTTGCATATATATTTATAGATCTAATAGCATCATCATTGCCTGGAATAACAAAATCAATAGGTTCAGGATTAGAATTAGAATCAGATATTGCAATAATTGGAATAGAAAGTTTTTTAGCTTCTAAAACGGCTAATTTATCTTTAACAATATCAAAAATTACTAAAAGATCGGGTTTACCTCCTAGGTTTCGTATACCTCCAATATTGGATAACAATTTATCTTTCTCTCTAGATAAATTTAATAATTCTTTTTTTGAAAGATTTTGAGTTGAAATATTTTCACTCAAAATTAATTCTAATTCATCTAAGCGATTTATTGATTTGGAAATAGTTTTCCAATTTGTAAGTGTGCCACCTAACCATCTTTTATTTACATAAAACTGGTTATGCTCAAGAGCGATTTCTTTTATAATGGATGAACATTGTTTTTTTGTTCCAACAAATAATACTTTACCAGATTTTGAAGCAACTTCGTGTAATTTTACTAAAGCTGAATTAATTAAAGGTAAGGTTATTCTTAAATCAAAGACATGAATATTGTTTCGTACTCCAAAAATATATTGTTCCATTTTTGGATTCCATCTTCTAACATTATGCCCAAAATGCACTCCCGCTTCTAGTAACTGCTCAATTGTAACTTCAGGTAAATTCATTATTGACTCCGGTTACACCTCCACAGAAACAAAAACACCGGTTTTTTCTGTGTGCTAGTATTTAATTAAAATTCCAAATACTAAATAATAATTTGAATTTCAAGAAAAATTATACAATTTCCAAAGAATAATCAATTTTTTTAGCATCAAGCAATTTGTCAAGATATTTATAAGAAATTACCTCAAATTTATCAGAAAAATCAAAAGATATCAGTTTATTATCCTTATCAATGTAAAGATATAATTTTTCATTCTTACGGTTAGATTTTTTAAATAATTTTTCTAAAAGGTCAATTTCAAAATATTGCTGTAAATATATATTAATAATTTTTTTTTGATTAGAAAAAGTTTGTTCAAAATCTTCAATTTTTCTAATAATTAATCTCATATTCTCAATATCTCTAGAAATATCAATATGAAATAATAAAAGATTACCTTCTTTGATAAGGTTTCTAAAATCATTTAATTTATCACTAAATATAGTTAATTCAATTTGAGACTCTAAGGTTGAAACTGTTAAAAAAGCATATTTTCTACCCTCCTTGTTTGATCTCTCTTTAATGTCAAGAATTGAACCAACAATTTTTGCAGACTTTATATCTTCATTTAATTTGATTTGATTCCATTCAATTATATTATTACGTCGAAAATAATTCTTTGGATATAATGATACTGGATGACTAGAAAAATAAAACCCTATTACTTCTAGTTCATTTTTTAGTAAAAAACCCGAAGACCAATCATCAATTTGTTGATCAAATAAATTACTATCATCAAAAGAAAGTTTGTTTTCTTCAAAAAGCATTGCTTGATTTTGATCTTTAAAATTAGATCCTCCATAAATTTCTACAAATTTTGGAACATTATAGAAGAGTTTAGCTCTATTAGTTTCAATAGAATCAAAAGAGCCTGCCTGCACTAGTTTTTCTAATTGCCTTTTATTAATTACATCTCCTTTTAATCTGTTCATAAAATCAATTATATCAATAAATTTTCCATTATTTTCTCTTTCTTTAACTAAATTAGACATTGATTTAATTCCAACTCCTTTGATTGCACCCAAACCAAAACGAATAGATTTCAATCCATTATTTTCTTCTATAGAAAACTTTGCTTGTGAATGATTAATATCGGGTTTTTTAAATTCTATATTTAAACTAGATAATTCTTTGTTTAGTAAGATAATTCGATCTGTTCTATCAATGGAATAATTGAATGTTGCTGTCATAAATTCATAAGGAAAATTTGTTTTTAAATAAGCTGTTTGATAAGCCAATAGTGCATATCCAGCTGCATGACTTTTATTAAAACCATAACCTGCAAACTTATTAACTAAATCAAATATTTTTGAAGCTTCATTTATGCTAATTTTATTACTTTTAGCCCCTTCTATAAAACGATTTTTCTGTGCATCCATCTCTTTCTGAATTTTTTTCCCCATTGCGCGTCTCAATAAATCAGCTTCACCTAAAGTATAATTAGATAAAACTTGTGCAATTTGCATAACTTGTTCTTGGTAAACAATAATGCCATAAGTTTCTTCTAAAACTTTTTCTAATAATGGATGCAAATATTCAATTTTTTCCTTTCCATGTTTTCTATTACAAAAAGAGGGTATATGATCCATTGGACCAGGCCTAAACAAGGCTACAACAGCAATGATTTCTTCAAATTTATCAGGTTGTAGTTGTCTTAGAACACTCCCCATGCCATTACTTTCTAATTGAAATATACCAATAGCTTCTCCTTTACTTAACTGCTGAAATGTTTTCTTGTCATCCATGGGTATGTGTTTTAAGTCAAAGTTTGAATGGTTTTCTTTTATTAATTTAATTGAATCTTGAATAATTGATAATGTAGTCAATCCTAAAAAATCAAACTTAATCAAACCTGCTTTTTCAACGTATTTCATAGAAAATTGTGTTGCATTAACTGAGGTATTTGGATCTTTGTAAAGTGGGACATTATTAATAATACTTGAATCACCAATAACTACACCAGCTGCATGGGTTGACGCATGTCGATGTAAACCTTCTAGTTTTAAACTTATATCAACTACATTTGATAATCGTTCATCACTTGCAACCATTTCTTTTAAATTTTTATCGGAATTTATAGATTCATCTAATGACAACGGATTAGCTGGATTGTATGGAAAAAGTTTAGCAAATTGATCAATTTCTGAATAAGGTATTTCCAAAACTCTACCAACATCTCTAATGGCGGCTCTCGATGCCAAAGTTCCAAATGTAATAATGTGTGCTACACACTCTTTTCCGTACTTATTGTTGACATATTCAATCACTTCATCTCTTCTATTTTGGCAAAAATCAATATCAAAATCTGGCATTGACACTCTCTCAGGATTAAGAAATCGCTCAAAAAGTAAGCCATACTGAAGTGGATCAAGATCTGTAATTGATAACGACCAAGCAACAACACTGCCTGCTCCTGATCCTCTACCAGGTCCAACAGCAATTTCTTTATTTTTTGCCCAATTAACAAAATCTGCAACTATAAGAAAATATCCAGCAAATCCCATGTTATTTATGATCTCTAACTCATAATTTAATCTTTCTTGATAAATTGAAGGAGAGTTAATATTCATTTCTTGTAATCTTAGTAACAAACCTTCTTTAGATTTTAGATTTAAAAGCTCAGATTCTGAAAGGTTTTGATCACTTGAAAATTTAGGAAGTTTTGGCAAAATCTCTTTAGGATAATAATTACATTTTAAAGCAATACGAAAATTATTTTCAATAATTTCAGGGATGTCTTCAAAAATATTAATCATTTGCTCAGAAGTTTTAAAATAAATTTCCGAATTTGAAACTTTCCTATTTGTTTGATTAATTGTCAATTTTTGAGCTATACACAAAAGAACATCATGGGCATTATAATCATTTTCATTTTCATATTTAATATTATTTGATCCAATTATTGGTATTGTAAAATTTTGTGAATATTCTAGAAATTCTTTTTCAAATCCATCAATTTTTGGATCTTGAACTCTTTGAATTTCAAACAAAAAATCTTGACCAAACATATTTCGAAAATTATTAATAAAAACACTTATTTCTTCAATTTTATTTTGATGTTTTAAAATAAGTAATGGATTATACTCGCCTCCAATATAACAAATTAAGCCATTATTATATTTTTTTAAATCTTTATGATAAACACCAATAGGGTTATTTCCTGATGTATGAGAAATGGATGAAAGATATAAAAGATTTTTATAACCTTCTTCGTTCATCACTAAAAAATTTAATTGTGATGGATGCTCTTTAGTTTGAATATCTAAATAATTAATTGAGGTTCCAATAATTGGTTGGATGCTATTATTGATACACGCAATAGAAAACTCCAATATTCCAAACATATTATTGTTATCAGTTAAAGCTATTGCAGGCATATTATTTTTTTTTGCCAGATTAACTAATTTTTCAATTTTTAAAGCACCTTCTGAAAGTGAATAAGATGATTGGGAACGTAAATGAATAAATGGATATTGCATTAAATTTGCTTTAATTTTTGATTAAGAATTTGATATTTCATATTAGCTTGCTTAGCATAATGGTTATTGTGAGTGACATAAATAAGGGATTGATTATTAATTCTAACTTGTTCTAAAAAAAAATTAAATATTGAGTCTGATATCTTTTCATCCAAATTACCTGTCATTTCATCAGCAATAATAATGCTTGGTTTGTTTATGAGGGCTCTCGCTATAGCAACACGCTGTTGCTCTCCACCTGATAGGTTATGAGGTTTGGAAAGGATTTTATCCTGTAAGTCAAAATTTGTAAGAATTGATTTAGCTTTTTTTACTGAATCTGCTACTTTGTTACATTGTATTAAATTAGGAAGAGTTACATTTTCTAAAACATTTAATTCAGGTATTAAATGAAAAAATTGATGGACAAAACCAATTGAATTATTTCGAATAATGTTTTTTTGGTCGTTGGATGTATATTTTATATTTTTATCTAAAAAATCATATTGCCCTTTAAATGATGAATCCAACAATCCCAAAATATTCAAAAAAGTTGACTTTCCAGAACCAGAGGGACCTACTATCGAAACAATATCTCCTTGGTATAATTTAAAAGATATATCTTTTAATATTACAACACTATTATTATTTGAAGTATATTCCTTTGATAAATTATAAATTGAAATAATATTTTTAGTCATTTTTCAATGATTTAATTGGGTCAACTTTCATAGATCTATAAGCTGGAATTGTTGTTGCTATTAAGCAAATGATAATTGATATAATTAGGACATAAAAAACTTCCAGATTGTCAACCCTGGAAGGAAGATTGGATAAATAGTAAATTTCTTTAGCAAATAAATCAGTATGCAATATATTTTCAATAAAAAACTGAATAGATTTGATATTTAATGAAAAAATTACCCCAACTAATCCTCCAAATATTGTTCCGATTAATCCAATTATCAATCCTATTGATAAAAAAATCTTAATCAGACTTTTGTTGCTTAAGCCAATTGTTTTCAAAATCCCTATGTCTTTATTTTTTTCTTTTACAAAAATTATTAAACCTGAAATTATATTCATAGAAGCTACTAAAATAATCAAAGTAAGTATAAGAAACATTACATTCTTTTCTACATTTAATGCATTAATCAATGTCGAGTTATTTTCTTTCCATGATGAAGTATATAATCTAAAATTATTAGCGATAATTCTTCTATTAACTTTATCCTGGATAATTTCAATATTATTGGGTGATTGTGTGAATATTTCTATTAGGTTAAAGTTTTGATCTTCAAGTACTAGTAATTTCCTCGCAATACTTATATTTGAAAATACAAAACTTGAATCATATTCGTACATGCCTAAATTAAGAATACCTGATACTGTTAAAGTTTTAAAACGAGGAATATTTCCAAAAATAGTATTATCAGTTTTAGGGATAGCAATTTTAATTTCATCACCAACTGATAATCCGAACTTGTTTGCTAATACATAGCCAATAACAATATCGTTTATATTGTTTCCAAATAATTTACCTTCTACAATGTTCTTTTTAAGAAAATGTAAGTCATCTAAATATTCATTATCATAACCTCTTAAAAATACACCTTTTGAGAATTCGTTGCTTATTACTAAAGCCTGAGTTTGAATTAAGGGAATTAATTGATTGTCAGAAAAATCAGATTTAATGATATTGACTTCTTCTTTAGTTATTTGTCCTGAATTACTGTAAATATTTAAATGTCCATTAATACCCAACAATCTTGAAATTAATTCTTCTCTAAAACCGTTCATTACAGCCATCACTATAATAATTGCGGCAACACCGATTGCAATGCCTATGATTGAAAACCAAGAAAAAATAGAGATAAACCCATCCGTTTTTTTAGAAAAAAGAAAACGTTTAATTAATAATATTTCATAGGATGAGAACAACATCAAAAATCAGTGAGGGTTTGCTCTAATAAAAAATTTAAGGCTTCTTCAGGTGATATTTTCTTGGTTTCATTATTTAATCTATTTTTTAATTGAACAATGTTATCTTTTAAGTCTCGTTTGCCAATAATAACTTGATAAGGAATTCCGATTAAATCATTATCAGATAATTTTTTTCCAATGCTGCAATCTCTGTCATCATATAATACATCTAATTTTGAGTTACTTATTTTTTCGTACATTATATTGGACATCTTTGCACAAGCTTTATCATCTATCATCAAGTTAATTAAGGAAACATGAAATGGTGCGACACTAATTGGCCACTTAATTCCTTTGTCATCATGAAAGGCTTCTATTATTGCGCCAACTAATCTCGAAATACCTATGCCATAAGATCCCATATGAACAGCTGTTTTTTTGCCTTTATTGTTTTGAACAAAAGCTGATAATTTTTCAGAATATTTTGTTCCAAAATAAAAAATATGTCCAACTTCAATACCTTTGGAAATTTTCAGTTGTTCTTTTGAAATTGGGCAATTTTTTTCATCGTGTAAACCATCTACTGCAGCATAATATGATTGGAGTTTATCAGGATTAATAGTTTCAGGATCTATCTTTTCTAAATCCTTATCGTAATATAGTGTACTTTCTCCCGTTTTTGCTAAAATTTGAAATTCATGACTTAAATTACCTCCTATAGATCCAGTTTCAGCTCGTAAAGAAATAGGTGTCAATCCCATTCTTAGAAACGTCTTAATATAAGCAGTAAACATTTTGTTATAAGATATTTTTGAGTCCTCTTCAGTTAGATCAAAAGAATAATTATCTTTCATCAAAAACTCTCTTCCTCGCATCACTCCGAATCTGGGTCTAACCTCATCTCTAAACTTCCACTGAATATGATATAAATTTTTTGGAAGATCTTTATATGAAGTAATGTAAGATTGAAAAATATCGGTTATTAATTCTTCATTAGTCGGGCCATATAGCATTTCTCGACCACTGCGATCTTGTATTCTAAGCATTTCTTTTCCATAATCCTCATAGCGACCAGATTTGATCCACAAATCTGCAGATTGAATAGTCGGCATTAAGACCTCTATTGCTCCAGCTTTATTTTGCTCATCCCGAACTATGTGTTCAATTTTTTTTAACACTTTTAATCCAAGAGGAAGCCAAGAATATATGCCCGCACTTGCCTGTTTTATCATTCCTGCTCTAATCATTAATTGATGTGAAATAATTTCCGCTTCTGCCGGTATATTTTTAAGGGTGGGGATAAAAAAACTAGAAAATTTCATTATTTAAAAATATACTTATATCAATTTAATAAAGATTCAGATTAACATAATTAACAAATATTCATCAGTAGCTACAATAACTTTTTGACTGATATATGTCATTTATAGTCGAAAAATATGGAAATTTACTTCGGGTTTCTTATCTAAATGACTTTTAATTGACAGCCTAATTGATTTTTTAATCAATTTACCAACGAATTGATCGGATGACTTTTTTTCTTCATTTAATTTAAGGTATTCGTATATAAAATTTTCTTTAAAATCAGTAGTTAACTTTATGATGTCAAATTCTGGTAAACCATTAGATGATATTCTAATATCCTTATGGATTGAAAAATCTTTCTGAATTATTATTGATATTAAAATAATTCCTTCAAATGAGTAACGTCTTCGATCTTTAATAAAATTCGATTCTGAATCATAAAGATTGTTACCTTCTACTATCATTTTTCCTGTCTTAACAAAACCATATATCTCAGGATCATTTGGAGCTAATTTAATACATTTTCCATTTTCTAAAATCTTTGTAAGCGGTACCTGACTCGCCTGAGCCAATTTTGCATGGGCTACAAGATGCTTGGCCTCACCATGAACCGGTATTGCAATATATGGCCGTGTCCAATCATACATTTTTTTAATTTCTTCAGCATAGCCATGTCCGGAAACATGAACCAAATCATCATCTGAAGTAATGACTTCTACTTTTTGTCTAACCAATAAATTCTTTAAATTATTTATTGGTTTCTCGTTTCCAGGAATATCTCGCGAACTAAAAATTACCAGATCTTCATTTTCTAGATGTATATGTTTGTGCGAGTTGTATGCAATACGATAAAGTGCAGATCTTTTTTCTCCTTGACTACCTGTACATATCACTACAAGATTTTCTCTAGGAATGAAGGAAGCTTCTTCTTCAGAAATAAAATTAGGGTGATCCTCAATAATGTTATTATTAATGGCAGCCTCTATAGTCTTTTTCATGCTTCTTCCAACTAAAGCAACCTTACGGTTATTTTTTTTTGCAGCAATTGCTATACTTTCCATTCTGGCGATATTTGAAGAAAAACAAGTTATAACTATTCGTTGATGATATCGTGAAAATAGTTTTATTAATTCTTCACGAACTTCTAATTCAGACTGAGAATATCCAGGAATGTCAGCATTAGTTGAATCACCTATAAGCGCAAGCAAACCTTCACTACCGATTTTTTTGAAAGAATTTGTATCAAAGTTAGCTCCTAAAGTTGGATTGTCATCTATTTTCCAATCTGCTGTATGAAGCAGTTTTCCGTACTTTGTATTAATAAGAATAGAATAAGGTTCTGGGATTGAATGAGAAGTGGCAATAAATTCTAAATCAAAATTTTTTAAATGTATATTTTTTATTGGGTCAATGGAAATGAATTGTATTTTATCCATTGAATTAAATTCTTTGAGTCTATTCTCTATTAATGATCTTGCAAAACCTGTTGCATAAACAGGACATTTAATTTTATCTGCAAAAAAAGCCACTGCTCCTGCATGATCTTCATGACCGTGGCTTATAATAATAGCTTCTAATTTATCAGTAATTGAATCTATAAAATCTATTTTTGGAACTAATAAATCAATGCCTGGAAATTTTTCATCAGCAAATGTCAATCCCAAATCGATCATTAACCATTTATCATCACAGCAATACAAGTAACAATTCGCCCCAATTTCTCCTATACCGCCTAAAGACATGAAATAAATACCTTTGGTTGGAATTTTAAATAAAGAATTGCTATTAAGCATATTTTATTTTGCCAATAAGATACAAGCCATTTAAAGTCAAATTCGGTTCATGTTCAGTTTTTTTTGATATTTCCTTTTTGAAAATATTAGCTAAGCCCCCAGTTAAAATTATTGCGGGTTTAAATCGCTGTTGCTTAATAATTTTATCTATTACCCCGTTTATTAGACTTATATATCCCCAATAAAAACCACTTTGCATCGAATCTTTAGTATTTTTACCTATTAAAGTTTTAGTTCTTATTATTGGAATTTTTTTTAATTTGGAAGCATATCTAACCAGTGCATCATGCGATATAGCAATACCAGGTGCAATAACGCCTCCTTTATATTTATTATTTTTTATTACATCAAATGTGGTAGCTGTACCAAAATCAATAATCAAACAATTTTTTCCATATTTTTGTATAGCTGCTAATGTGTTTGCTATTCTATCACTGCCTAATTCTTTGGATTCATAGTTAAATTGCACATCAAAAGGGATATTGTTAATATTAATATTTAAAACTTTAAATTTTAAAGATTTAAACAGACTTAATATTTTATTATTAATTTCTGGAACAACGGAAGATAAAATACAAATTTTATATTTTATTTTTAGTCGATGTATATATTGATTTGTAAATCTTGATTTTATTAATTCAATTGTTTTTTTTGTTTTTGTATTAAATCTTAAAATTTTATCTAATTTATTTTTAGTATAAATGCCTATGACAATATCAGTATTGCCTATATCTATGACAATCATATTTGAATTCTTCCGGAATACACGGAAGTCAAACCATGTTCATTCTCTAGTTTCAATGAACCATCATTATTAATTCCTTTAAAAATTCCTTTAACAACAGAATTATCTCTAAGTTTAATATGAATTTTCTCTCCAACAAACATAAGTGATTTTTTATATATATCAATGAATAAATTCTTTTGAGAATTTTGAATTTTATTTAAATTTTCAAAAAATATTTTGTAAAAAAAAATTAAAAATTCAGGCACACTCTTAACTTTAGAAAATTCTTTTAAATACGTTGTTGGATATTCAGATAAAATTGGGGATGACTCAACATTTATGCCTAATCCAATTATCATATATTGTTTAAAATTTTTTAAACTATGCGTATCCAAAATTATTCCTGCAAATTTTTTGTTATTATAAAAAATATCATTAGGCCACTTGAATTTAATATCTTTAGTATCAAAATTTTCAAGAGCCATTTTAATGGAAATTGCAGTAATGGCACTAAATATAAAATGATCTTTGATATTGAGAAAATTATTAACACTTATTGAACAATATACATTTCCTTTTGGGCTTTCCCATTTATTTCCTCTCCTACCTTTGCCTTCATATTGTTGATCAGCAAGAACTACGCAATTTCTATTATTTTGTTTTATATATTTTTTAGCATTATCCATAGTTGTGGATGTTGATTTAAGATGAATAAATTCATATCCGTAATTGTTTATTATATTTTTTACTTTAAAAAATGACATCAGTTACTGAAAAAAATCAAGGCTTATTGTTGTGCCTATAGTCACAAAAACAGAGGGATAAAAAACAAAGAAAGAAAGAAACAGTATTGCACAAATTAGTAATACTAATGATTGAGAAGTAATAATTGATTGATAATTACAATCATCTACTTCATCAAAGTACAAAACTTTAATAATTCTCAGGTAATAATAAGCTGAAATGACACTAGATATTACTCCAAGAACTGCTAAAAAAATTAAATCAGCTTCTACAGCTGCAATAAATATATAAAATTTACCAAAAAAACCCGCAAAAGGAGGTATTCCAGCTAGAGACAACATTATTATTGCTATGGAAAGACTTATAATTGGTTTTGATTTGCTCAATCCGGATAATTCACTTATTTTTTCAATGTAAGAGTTATTGTTTTTAAGTGATAAAATGATAGAAAAAATTGCGATATTCATAACTACATAAATTAACATATAAATAATAACGCCCTTAATTCCTGCAGCATTTGCTGAAGCGAGACCTATTAATATGTAGCCAACGTGACCAATTGAGCTGTACGCCAATAATCGTTTAATACTTTGTTGGGCAATTGCTGCTATAGCACCTAAAAACATGGAGCTAATAGACAAAAAAATAATTATTTGACTCCACTCGCTATAAAAATTGCCAAATGGCTCTAAGCAAAATCTATATATTATTGCTACAGCAGATACTTTTGGAACTATTGCAAAAAAAGCTGTGATTGAAGTTGGAGCACCTTCATAAACATCAGGTGTCCACATATGAAAAGGCACAGCTGACACTTTGAAAGCTAATCCAACCAATACAAAAACAAGGCCAAATATTATACCTAAGCTTAAATGATTGATTGAAATTAAAGATAAGCGAATTTCTTCAAAATTAGTTGTTCCGGTAAATCCATAAATTAAAGAACATCCATACAACAGAATACCAGAAGATAAAGCACCCAAAACAAAGTATTTAACACCTGATTCAGCAGATTGGATAGAATCCCTTTTAATTGCAGCAACTACATAAAGTGTTAAACTTTGTAATTCAATTCCTAGATACATTGAAATTAAATCATTCGAAGAAATTAATATTAGCATTCCCAAAGTAGAAAATGAAATTAATACTGGTATTTCAAACCGAGAAAGCTTTAGTTCCTCAAAATAAGATTTAGAAATAATAATACTTGCTATACTTCCTAAGACAACAATAGATTTAAAAAATTGAATTAATAAAGAGCTCTTAAAAAAATAATTGTAACTAGCAAAAGAAAACTCTCTATTCAAATAAATTAAGAAAAATACAAAAAATAATGCAATGACGGAAAGATTGGTAACATTAGAAAAAGAATTTTTTTTTTGAAATAAGCCAATTAATAAAATGATAGTCGTAAGCAGAACTAAAGTAATTTCAGGCATCATAAATATAGCTAGTAAATTATTTTGCATTCGCAAACTCATAATTATTAATAATCAATTCTATTGGCAAACGCATAGGATCTAAAAAAATATTAGGGAAAATACCTATTAGTATGATCATTATTATCAATGGGTATAAAATAATTTTTTCACGAAAATCTATATCTAATATATCTTTCAATTTTACGTTGCTCATCTGTCCAAAAATAATCCTTTTATATAAATATAACATATAAACTGCTGACAATATGATACCTGTTGCGGAGAAGAGGGCTAATAAAGAACTGTATTTAAAAGCTCCCATAATAATTAAAAATTCTCCAACAAAGCCACTCGTTCCAGGCAGACCCACTGAAGCTAATACAAAAATCATAAAAGATACTGAGTAAAGGGGCATATTATTAACTAGCCCTCCATAAAAGCTAATATCTAGAGTATGCATACGATCATAAATTACTCCTACACTCAAAAAAAGGGCTGCTGAAACTACTCCATGACTGATCATTAGTATTATAGCTCCTTCAATTCCTTGCTGGTTAACAAGAAAAAT
Organism: Alphaproteobacteria bacterium MarineAlpha5_Bin3; assembly: GCA_002938255.1. GTDB lineage: Bacteria > Pseudomonadota > Alphaproteobacteria > HIMB59 > MarineAlpha5-Bin3. The sequence goes on from PTLB01000002.1 coordinate 15,783, forward strand.
ACCGATCGTCACCATTCCCATATGTGCTACAGATGAGTAAGCAATTAGTTTTTTGATATCAGTTTGAGCTAGAGCAACTAGGGATGTGTAAATTATTGCAATAATACTCATAATCATAATCAAAGGTAAGAAAAACTCAGATGCTTCTGGAAGCATCCCAAGGGAAAAACGAATAAAACCATACCCACCCATTTTTAATAAAACGCCTGCTAAGATAACTGACCCTGCTGTTGGGGCTTCAACGTGGGCATCAGGCAACCATGTATGAAAGGGCCACATTGGAATTTTAACTGCAAAAGAGGCAAAAAAAGCTAACCATAAATAAATTTGAATATTTTTGGAGAAAAAATTTCCCTGAAGTTCACTGATACTCATAGAATTGGTTAACTGATAAATAAAGATAATTGCAACTAACATGAGAACAGAACCTAACAAGGTATATAAAAAAAATTTAAACGTGGCGTATATACGTCTTTCTCCTCCCCACACTCCAATAATTAAAAACATAGGAATAAGTACGGATTCAAAAAAAATATAAAACAATAATATATCAATTGAAGAAAACATACCTAACAGAACGGTTTCTAAAAAAAGAAATGCCATCATGTATTCTTTAATTCTCTTATTAATACTTATCCAACTAGCTAAAATACAAAAAGGGGTTAAAAAAGTACTAAGCAAAATCATAAATAATGAAATTCCATCGACTCCAATATGATAGTTAAAATTAAAATCAGTAAACCACTGATGTTTTTCACTTAATTGATATTCAGCGATGGAATTATCGAATTGTAACCAAATCAAACAACTAAAAATAAACGTACCAATGGAAGTCAAAAGAGCAGCCCATTTAATATTGCTTAAAGAAGTTTCTTCCTCCTTAATAAAAAAAATGATTGAGGCTCCCAATATAGGTAAAAAAATTGTTACGGTTAATATGGGCCATTCAGTCATATTAGTAATAAACAAACCATGTTAAAATTATAACTAAGCCACCCAACATGACAAAGGCATAATGGTAGAGATAGCCTGACTGAAACAAGCTTAATCTCTTAGAAAAATAATTGATTAATTTTGAGATGCCGTTTGGTCCATATTCATCTATTATGTAGATATCTCCTTTTTTCCAAAAAATAGATGCAATATAAAAAAAAGGTTGAACAAAAATACTATTATATAATTCATCTACATACCATTTGTTATAGGATATTAAGTATAGTAGTTGAAAATTACGAGATAATGATTTTGTTAAACCTTTCTTGTAAAAATACAACATAGCTGCTAACAAAATTCCAGCAGCAACTGTTGATTTTATTGTCAAGGTTTGAACAAAAGGTATATTGTGTTGTGCCGTATGAATTAAAACTACGGCATGATTCCAAAAAACTTCCTGCTTGGGTCCAATAAAAAAATCAGCAAGAATTGAACCAGAAAAAATTGTTCCTATTGCGAGAATAGCTAGGGAAATGGTCATTACTTTTGGAGACTCATGAACTTGATTAAAAGTTTCTTCTGTTGCACGGGGCTTGCCATGAAAAGTCATCAACAAAAGTCGCCAAGAATAAAAAGCTGTCAACAAAGCCGTGAATACTCCTACCACATATGCATATTGTGCCATACCTGAGGTTGAAAAATATGCATTTTCTAAAATGCTTTCCTTCGAATAATAGCCTGAAAAGAAAGGGAAGCCAATTATAGCAAGTGAACCAATCCACATCATTGTACCTGTGAAAGGTATTTTTATAAACAACCCTCCCATTTTTCTCATGTCTTGTTCATGTTTCATTGCTTGTATTACAGAACCTGCCGATAAAAATAATAAAGCTTTGAAAAATCCATGGGTCATTAAATGAAATATAGCAGCATTGTAAGCTCCTAATCCTGCTGCGAAAAACATATAACCTAATTGACTACAAGTTGAATATGCAATAACTCTTTTTATATCATTTTGAGTTAAAGCTATACTTGCTGCAAAAATTGCAGTTGAAGCTCCAATAAAAATTATAAATAAATTTGTAAATTCCGCATACTGAAAAAGTGGACTCATACGAGCCACCATAAAGATACCAGCAGTAACCATAGTAGCAGCATGTATTAATGCGGATACTGGGGTAGGCCCTTCCATAGCATCTGGCAACCAAGTATGTAGTCCTAATTGAGCGGACTTGCCCATAGCTCCAATAAATAAAAGAAAACACAACGTATCTATTGTTGATAAACTTAATCCTAAAAAATTGAATGCGTGATTTTGGTAGTTAATCGCATCTGTAAAGATAATATCGAAATTTATTGATCCAAAAATAAAAAATACCCCAACTATTCCAAGGACAAAACCAAAATCTCCTACTCGGTTAAGAATAAATGCCTTGATTGCAGCTTTATTAGCACTATCTTTATGGTGCCAAAAACCAATTAATAAATAAGAAGATAAACCAACGCCTTCCCAACCAAAAAACATTTGAAGCAAGTTATTACTCGATACTAACATCAACATAAAGAAAGTAAAAAGGCTTAAATAACCCATAAATCTGTTAATTGACTTATCTTCATTCATATATCCTACTGAATAAAGATGAACACAAGCTGAAACTGTTGTCACTACAACCATCATAGTTGCAGTTAATGCATCAACTCTCAGACTCCAATCTGCAGAAAAAGAGCCTGATGTTATCCAGTTCAGGATATGTATAATTGTTGTATTTGCACCTTCTAAATATTGTAAAAAAATTATCCAAGAAAGAAAAGTAGATATAGTCAGTAAGAACGTAGTAACAAGTTGTGATACACGATCATGAAAATATGATCCGACAAATGCACAATATAAAAAACCCAATAATGGCAAAAAAACAATTAATTTTATCAAGTTATCCCTTTAGTTTGCGTATTTTTTCTACTTCAATTGAGCCAAGATTTCTAAAAAAGACTACCAAGATTGCCAATCCAATTGCTGCTTCCGCTGCAGCAACTGTTAAAGTAAACATTGCAAATATTTGACCCGATATATCGCCAAGAAAACTAGAAAAGGCAATAAAATTAATATTTACTGCTAGTAAAATCAATTCAACGGACATTAGAATTATAATGACATTTTTCTTGTTAAGAAAAATTCCTAAAACGCCAATTGTAAATAAAATTGCTCCAAGAAAAAGGAAATGATCTATAGTTATACTTGTCATATTCCTTCTCTTAATTTAATTTTTTTCTTTATAATAGCTTTTGAAGCGTCGGCATTATTTTGATCCGAAATGATTTGCTTCTTCGATATTTCTCTTTGCCTTAAGGTTAATGTAATGGAACCAATCATCGCAACCAATAATATTATCCCTGATATTTGAAAAAGATAAAAATACTTAGTATATAAAACAAATCCCAATAATTTGGTATTTTCAGTAATTGTTATCTCAGGCATTTGCGCATACTCAACGAGGCTCATTTCAGAAAATGTCTCAGTAAAAAATGCAATTCCAAGTTCAACAATCAAAACTATTCCAAGCAAAACTCCAAAGGGAAGATATTGTAAAAAACCCTCACGTAATTTTATATAATTAATGTCTAACATCATAACTACAAATAAAAATAAAACCGCAACAGCGCCTACATAAACAACAAGAAGTATCATTGCCAAAAACTCAGCTCCTAACAGAACAAATAGTCCTGCAGCATTAACAAAACTTAAAATTAAAAACAAAACAGAGTGGACGGAGTTTTTTGAACTGATAACCATTAGTGCAGACAATACTGCAATTGTTGAAAACAAATAAAATGAAAGAGTATAAATAATCATATACTAACGGTAAGGCGAATCAGCTTTCAAATTTTGGGCAATTTCATGTTCCCACTTATCTCCGTTATCAAGAAGTTTAGCTTTATTGTACATTAGTTCTTCTCTTGTCTCTGTAGCAAATTCATAGTTAGGTCCTTCTACGATCGCATCAACAGGGCAGGACTCTTCGCACAAACCACAGTAAATACATTTACTCATATCGATGTCATATCTTGTTGTTCTACGACTGCCATCGGATCTTGGCTCAGCCTCAATTGTAATTGCTTGTGCAGGGCAAACTGCTTCACAGAGTTTACAAGCTATGCATCTTTCCTCTCCGTTTGGATATCTTCTTAAAGCATGCTCTCCTCTAAAACGAGGGCTAAGAGGACTCTTTTCATGAGGATAATTAATCGTCACCTTTGATTTAAACATATATTTAAATGTTAAAAGCATTCCTGAAAAAAGTTCAAAAAGAGCAAAAGATTTTATTGCCTTGACTACTGAAAACATTTTAACCAGGCACCATGTCAAAAATTGTTAAAAAACTAGCAGTTACAACTACCCAAAACAATGATAGCGGCAAAAAAATTTTCCATCCCAATCTCATTAATTGGTCATATCTATAACGAGGAAAAGTTCCTCGAACCCAAATAAATAAAAAAAGTATAAAAATAATTTTTGCAGTAAACCAAATTATCCCTGGAACAACGTTAAAAGGGAAAATATCAAAAGGTGGTAACCACCCTCCTAAAAATAAAATAACTGTCATTGCACTCATTAAAATCATGCTTGCATATTCTGCTAAAAAAAATAGAGCAAACGATGCGGAGGAATATTCAGTAAAAAATCCTGCTACTAAAGTTGCCTCATCTTCTGGCAAATCAAAAGGCAATCTATTTGTTTCCGCTAATGCAGAAATAAAAAAAACTATAAACATCGGCAATAAAGGAATTGCAAACCAAACTGTTGTTTGTGCTTCTACTATTTTTGTTAAATTTAATGAACCTACACACAAAAGAACAGTAATAATAACAAATCCTATAGAAACTTCATAAGAAACCATTTGAGCTGCAGAACGAAGGGCACCTAAAAAAGGATATTTGGAATTACTAGCCCATCCAGCCATAATTACTCCATAGATACTTAAAGATGAGACTGCAAATAAATACATAACACCAACATTTATATCTGAGACAACCCAACCTGGTGCAAATGGAATGACAGCCCAAGCAGCTAAACTTAAAACCATTGTAATTATAGGGGCAAGAATAAAAACAATTTTATTTGACCCGCTTGGTATAATATTTTCCTTTGTTAGAAGTTTTAATGCATCAGCAAAACTTTGAAGTATGCCAAAAGGTCCAACAATATTTGGACCTCTTCTTAATTGTATTAATGCTAAAACTTTTCTTTCTGCATACACAAGGAATGCCACAGAAACCAAAACAGGGACTATTACTGCCATAATTTGCGCAATAATTATTGAACCTGGAGCTATGATGTCATTCATTAAAGAAAAATCTGAGGTCATTTAAGCTACCTTATCTAATATTTCTTTTGAGCATTTAGCCATTGTAACGGAAGATCTACTAATGGAATCTGTCATATAAAAATTTTTAATATTATATTCTAATTCTCTATTTTTGATTTTAACTGGTAATCCAAATTTTGATAGCAACACTGAAGGCAATGAATTTATTTCTTTTAAAAAAATAAACTTTGTAATAATCTCTTGTCTTAACTCATTGAGATTATTAAAATTTAATTTGTTTTCAAATTGATCACTTAGTGCTCTAAATATTTTCCATTCTTCTTTTGATTCTCCTATGGGATTATAGCTTTTAGTAGTTTGCATGACGCGTCCTTCCATATTTACAAAAGTAGATGTTTTTTCTGGGAAGGCCGGGATAGGCAAAATTATATCAGCAATATTAGCTGTTGCATCCCCATGATGGCCTAAATAGACAACAAATGAATCTTGAAGTATTGAAAGATCTATTTCATCCAGACCTAATAAAAAAACAACCGGTTTGTAATTTTGAATATGTTGTTTTAATGAGTTTTTATAATCAAGATCAAAAAAATTATTATAGAAACCGATATCTAAAGCCCCTACTCGAGAAATATCTTGTTGAAGGATATTTAAGCCATTAAAATTATGGTTAGTTATTTGATATTTTTTTGCGATTTCTGCACAGACTTTTAATATATCCTTACCATCAGAGAAATTTATAGCAGAAGTGCCAATAATAATTAAAGGTTTTTTTGCCTTCTTCAACACTGTACAAAAATCAGATTGATCATTTAAAATATCATTTAAATAATCAATGTTATTGGAAAGGTGTTTATATGTATAAGTTAAATCAATTGCTTTTCCAATTAGGCCAATTTTGCAATTGTTGTGAATATAAGCTTTTCTAATTCGTGCATTTAAAACAGTTGCTTCCCACCTTGGGTTACTTCCAATGATTAGTATAGCATCTGCATCATCTATTTTCTGGATTGAGGAATTAAAAATATAGCTATCTCTTTGGTTTTCAATAAATTGAGCATTATCATATCTGCAGTCATAAGAAGATGATCCAATAGAGTTTAAAAATGATTTTGCTGAATAAAGAGTTTCAATATCTGTAAGCTTACCACTTAGTGCTAAAGTCTTGTTTTTATTTCTATTATTAATTTCAGTTACAATAATAGATAAGGCAGTATTCCAATCTACTATTTGAAATTTTGAATTTTTTCTCATGAAAGGTTTGTCTAGTCTTTGTTTTGTAAGGCCATCAATCGCAAAGCGTGATTTATCATTTATCCATTCTTCATTAATTTCTTCATTGAGTCTTGGTAAAACTCGCAATACAGTTTTACCAAGGGAGTCAATTCTAATACTCGAACCCATTGCGTCAAATACATCTATTGTTTCTGTTTTTTTTAGTTCCCAAGGTCTCGCCTTAAATTCGTAAGGCTTACTTGTTAAAGCGCCAACAGGGCATAAATCTATAACATTCCCTGATAATTCTGATTTTATTGTTTTCTCAAGATATGTTGTAATTTCTGCATTTTCCCCTCTTCCTAACATACCCAAGTCATCAACTCCAGCCACCTCAGTCGAAAATCTCACACACCGAGTACAATGAATGCATCTTGTCATAATAGTACCTACCAAAGGGCCCATATGTTTATTATTTACCGCTCTTTTATTCTCTTCATATCTTGATTTATCGAAACCGTAATGAAGAGCTTGATCTTGTAAGTCACATTCTCCACCTTGATCACAGATTGGACAATCTAAAGGATGATTTATAAGTAAAAATTCCATTACTCCTCTTCTTGCACTTTTTACTAAATCAGTATTTGTTTTAATAACCATCCCTTCTCCAGCTGGCATTGCACAAGAAGCAATTGGTTTTGGAGATTTCTCCATTTCAACAAGACACATTCTACAGTTTCCTGCGATTGACAGTTTATCATGATAACAAAATCTTGGTATTTCCACATTGGCAAGTTCACAAGCCTGCATTACTGTCATGCCATTTTCAAATTCAATTTCTCTATTATCAATCGTAATTTTTGGCATTACGCAACAGCCTTTCTTTGTTGATTTTCTTCAATACGCTTCTCAATTTCTGGCCTAAAGTGCCTCATTAAACCTTGTATTGGCCAAGCAGCGGCATCACCTAAGGCACATATTGTATGTCCCTCTACTTGTTTGGTGACATCTAATAATTTATCAATATCTTCATGTTGAACATTTCCATCTATCATTTTTTTCATAATTCTAAACATCCAACCGGTACCTTCTCGACATGGAGTACACTGACCACAACTCTCATGTTTATAAAAATATGACAGTCTTGTAATCGCCTCAACAATATCAGTGGTTTTATTCATTACAATAACTGCTGCTGTCCCTAGACCGCTTTGAACGCCTTGCAGACTATCGAAATCCATTTTAATGTTATCACATATAGATTTTGGTATCAGTGACACACTAGCACCTCCTGGTATAACTGCTAGCAGATTATCCCAACCTCCAATTACGCCACCAGCATGTTTTTCAATTAATTCCTTTAGGGGGATACCCATTTCTTCTTCCACATTACATGGATTATTAACATGACCAGAAATACTGAAAATTTTAGTACCAGTATTTTTGGGATTTCCTATACCTGCAAACCATTGTGCTCCGCGTCTTAAAATTGTGGGTACTACAGCAACAGTCTCAACATTAGTTACAGTAGTAGGACATCCATACAAACCAGCGCCAGCTGGAAAAGGTGGTTTTAGTCTCGGTTGCCCTTTTTTTCCTTCTAAGCTTTCAAGAAGAGCTGTTTCTTCACCGCAAATGTAAGCTCCTGCCCCTCTATGTAAAAAAATGTCAAAATCCCACTTAGAACCACATGCATTTTTTCCAATCAAGCTTGCGACATATGCTTCATCAATCGCTTTTTGTAAATTGGATGACTCATTATAATATTCTCCCCTTATATAAATATAACAAGCATGTGCCTGCATAGCAAAACCGGCCACTAAGCATCCTTCTAGAAGAAGATGTGGATCATTTCTTAAAATTTCTCTATCTTTACAAGTTCCTGGTTCTGATTCGTCTGCATTTATTACAAGATAATGAGGTTTACCAGAATTTTTTGGCATGAATGACCATTTTAATCCAGCAGGAAAGCCTGCTCCACCACGACCTCTTAAATCGCTTTTTTTAATTTCTTCGATAATGTAATCACTTCCTTTGGCAATTAAATCTTTAGTGTTAGACCATATTCCACGTTTTCGAGATCCTTCAATGCCCCAATCATCATACCCATATATATTTTTAAAAATCTTATCTTTTTCTTTCAACATATTAGTTATTTCTTTTTGGATCTGAAGTTTGTCTTCCTATTTGTGAACCTGGTTTAATACTTTTGTTAGTTTTTAAATTATTTAACAAATCTCTAAAATTATTTTCAGTTAAATCCTCATAATAATCATCATTAATTTGAACCATGGGTGCATTACAACAAGCTCCTAAACATTCTACTTCAACAACAGTAAACTGATTATCATTAGAAGTAACTCCAATTTTACAACCAGTTACTTCTTTAGCCACCTCTGATAACTTATCACTGCCTCGCAACCAACAAGGAGTAGTTCTGCATATTTGAACATAATTTTTACCAACTGGGTTTAAATTAAACATAGAATAAAAAGTGACTACTTCTAAAACTCTTATAAAAGACATACTTAAAGTTTCTGCGATTTTTTCTATAGCGCTTTTATTTAACCAGCCTTTGTTTTGTCTTTGAGCCAAATCCAGAAGAGGTATTACTGCACTTTGCTGTCTTCCTGGAGGATATTTCTCAATAATAATTTGTATTTTGGCAAAATTTTTTTCTGACCATTGAAAAAAATCATTGTTATCTTTGATTACTGTATTAATCAATCCTGGGTGTTTCATCGATCAACTTCTCCAAATACTATATCCAAACTTCCTAAAATAGCAGCAATATCAGCCATTAAATGACCTTTGGACAAATGATTTAGTGTTTGCAAATGCGCAAAACCAGGGGCTCTAATTTTACATCTGTAAGGTTTGCTTGAACCGTCTGATACTAGAAAAACGCCAAATTCTCCTTTAGGTGCTTCTACAGCACAATATGTCTCCCCTGAAGGAACTCGGTATCCTTCAGTAAATAATTTAAAGTGATGGATTAATGATTCCATTGATTTTTTCATTGTATTTCTTTTTGGTGGTGTAATCTTGTTATCATTAATAGCAATATCGCCAGGCTTAATTAGATTTAAGCATTGCTTAATAATTTCAATGCTTTGTCTCATTTCTTCAATTCTAATTAAATATCTATCAAAACAATCGCCATTTTTACCAATAGGTACATCAAAATCTACTTTGTCATAGGCATCATAAGGTTGGGAGCGCCTTAGATCCCAAGCTACTCCCGCACTTCTTAATACTGGTCCTGTACACCCCCATTCAATAGCTTCTTGCTTGGTGATCACGCCTATATTAACCGAACGTTGACGAAGTATTCTATTATTCGTTAACAATTCTTCCAAGTCATCTAAAAATTTAGGCAGGTTGTTTACGTGATCAAAAAGCTTCTGTTCCATACCGTCGGGCATATCTTGATGTACGCCTCCTGGTCTGAAATAAGCAGCGTGAAAACGCGCTCCCGAAACAGCCTCGTGAAATTCTAGCAATTTCTCTCTTTCTTCAAAACACCAAAGAAAAGGTGTGACTGCACCGATATCGGCAGCATAGGCAGGAACATTTAATAAATGATTAAGAATACGAGTTATTTCAGAAAAAATAACGCGAATATACTGTGCACGGATTGGGACCTTAATATTTAACAACTGTTCAGTAGCTAATGCGAAAGCATGCTCTTGACACATGGGAGACACATAATCAAGACGATCAAAGTATGGTACTGCTTGCAAATATGTTTTATATTCAATAAGTTTTTCAGTTCCACGATGAAGTAAACCGATATGTGGCTCTACTCTCTCAACCACTTCCCCGTCTAATTCCACAACCAATCTTAAAACACCATGTGCTGCCGGATGTTGAGGGCCAAAATTAAGAGTAGTTGAGTTAATTTCTACTTCTTTCATGAGTTATTTTCTTCTGAGGATTTTTCATCTCCTATTAATTTATTATCAAACCCTTCCCAAGGGCTCATATAATCAAAATTTCTATATTCTTGTGCTAGCTTGACAGGTTCGTACACAACTTTTTTTTCAAGGTCATCATAATGAACTTCTGTATGTCCTGTTAAAGGAAAATCTTTTCTTAGCGGATGTCCTTCAAAATTATAATCTGTCATTATTCTTCGTAAATCTGGGTGATTAGAAAATTGAATACCAAATAAATCATAACATTCTCTTTCATACCAATTTGCTGCTTTATGAATAATTGTAATTGATTCCAATACTGTACTTTCATCAATAGATGTTTTAACTAAAATGCGTTGATTTAAAGTTAAACTTATTAATAAGTAAATAATATCAAATCGCTTCTCTCTTGAAGGATAGTCAATTGCTGTCACATCAATTAATTGGTCAAATAGTAGTTTTGTATCTTCCTTTAATTCTTTAATGACTTTGAATATTTTTACCGGTTCAGTTTTGATCTCTAAATACTTATCATTATTAATTATTTCAACTCCAAGAAATCTATCAACTATAATTTTTTTTGTATCACCAATGCTTTGCATCTTATCTGTTAAATACATTTTTTCTTTTTATTTTCTTTTGAAGTTGCAAAATACCGTAAACCAAAGCTTTTGCTGTGGGTGGGAACCCGTTCGAGCCCAAGTTATTAATTTATCAAAGTTTGCTAAAAGAAAACCTTTAGAATTTAATTCATCTCCAAAATCATTTTCATCAATCGTGGAATCTACTCCCATTCTAGTGCGCCTTTTTTCCATTCATATATAAAGCCAACAGTAAGTATTAATAAGAAAATCATCATAGACCAAAATCCAAAAATCCCAATACTACCGAGAGAAATTGCCCAAGGAAATAGGAAGGCGACTTCTAGATCAAAAATAATAAATAAGATTGCTACTAAATAAAATCTTACATCAAACCTTCCTCTTGCGTCATCAAAAGCTTCAAATCCGCATTCGTATGCTGATAGTTTTTCACTATCTGGTTTTGAACTACCTAGAATAAAAGGTATTGCAGTCATACTGATGGCTATGACAAAACTTATAAAAATAAAGATGAGTATAGGTAAGTATTCTAATAAGAAAGATGTCACAATTTCCTTTATAAATTAAGGTTAACTAATACATTTATTAAATTATTCAAGGATAACAAAATATCTCTAAATATATAGCATATAAAATTTTAAGTTTTGAAAAAGATGGCGCGAGAGACGGGATTCGAACCCGCGACCTCCGCCGTGACAGGGCGGCGTTCTAACCAGCTGAACTACTCCCGCGTTAGGACAAATGGCTCAATATCACATTTTTTTTAAGATTATACAATAATCTGTAATATTTATGCACTCATCACAACCTACCAAAAACAAGAGGTAACCTCTGAATGTTTTTTTATATTTATGAAGAATTTTTTTCATTTTTATTATTTGTTATCAAGCGAGCACTTTTACTAAAAGTTAGATATGACCAAACCCAATTTACAAAAACCATAAAACGGTTGCGAAAACCTATCAAAAAATAAATGTGAATCAATGACCAAAATATCCACCCAATCCTGCCTTTAAGAGTGAGCCAACCAAAATCAACAATTGCTTTTGACCTCCCAATGGTAGCAAGATAACCCCTGTTTTTATAGTAAAATTTATTTTGAGTTTTATCGTTAAGCACATACTTTTTAATAACTCCAGCAACAAACCTGCCTTCTTGTTTAGCTACAGGAGCCAGTCCAGGTAAGGGGTTGCCATTTTTATCTTTAACATGAGAGGCATCACCAACAACAAAAATTTTAGGGTATTTGGGAATTGACAAGTCATCATTGACAAATACCCTACCAATCTTATCTGTTTCAATATTTATCAAATTTCTAAGAAGTGAAACTTTAACTCCCGCGCACCATATAATTGTTCCTGCCTCAATATTTTCATTATTGGTTGAAACCAAAAATTCTGTAATATTTTGAACAACAGTATTACATTTAACTTCTACCCCCATTTTTTCAAGACTATCTTTTGCATAAATAGATAATCTAAGTGAAGCTGTGGGTAATATACTAGGACCTGCTTCTAATAAAATAATTTGTGTAGCCATTGTGTCAATGGTAGCAAATTCTTTTGTTAATACATTTTTAGACAATTCTGCTATAGCGCCGGCCATTTCCACTCCTGTCGGACCTCCACCTATAACAACAAATTTCAAAAGTTTGTTTATTGTTTTATCATCATTTATTCTTTCGGCTTTTTCAAAAGCTTGTAAAATCTTGCTTCGTAGTAAAGTAGCATTTTCAATATTTTTTAAACCAAGTGAGAATTTTTTCCACTGATCTTGACCAAAATAACTTAGTTCTGAACCCGTAGCTAAAATAAGATAATCATATGAGTATGTGTTATTTCTAGTTCTAATTCGATTAAATTGAGGTTTAATTTCAACCAACTCATCAAGAATAACTTTAAGATTTTGTTGTGAACGAAAAATGTTTCTGATTGGCAGAGCTATATCGGCAGGAGAAAGTCCCGCTGTGGCTACCTGGTATAACAACGGTTGGAATAAATGATAATTATTTTTGTCAATAATTGTTATATTAAATGAAGATGTAACTAACACTTTAGCTGCTTGCAAACCTGCAAAACCTGCCCCTACAATAATAATCTTATTCAAAACTAATCTCGCCTGGTAAAAAAAACGGAGGTATGTTTTTCATAAACATATCTTAACATGGTTGTTATAAAAGTAGAGTAAATAGACCTCATAGCTAAGAACGAAATTCCCTAATTAACAAAAATTATCTAAGAGTATTACACAAAGTAATACAATCGTACAAATTAACAAAAGAGTAAAAAATAAATGGCGGAAAATGGTGGGTGTTGAGAGACTCGAACTCCCGACCCTCTCGGTGTAAACGAGATGCTCTACCAACTGAGCTAAACACCCAAAAAGAAACCGGCTGTTAATGTTATTTAACAGCCGGTGCAACAAAAAATTCTTTGTAATTTAAATGTTCACAGCATCTTTTAAAGCTTTACCTACAGTAAACTTTGGTCTTTTGGACGCAGGAATTTGGATAGATTCACCTGTTCTAGGATTTCTACCTACAGTGGCTTTTCTGTGGCTAATACTGAAATTACCAAAACCAACAATACTAACTTTTTCATCTCTTTTAAGAGAGTTTGTAACTGCATCTAAAAGGCTTTCAATTGCCCTTGTTGAATCAGATTTGGATAAACCAGCAGAAGAAGCGACAGAAGCTATTAAATCATTTTTGTTCACTTTAGACTCCTTTTATTATGTAGATTCATTGATATTATTTAGTATAGTTGTTAGTCAACGATAATATTACAAATTTCCCCAGAATATAAGGAAATAATTAAAATAATGGCTAAATATAAAGGTTTAATGAGTAATTGATTCTTCAATATTTGTGGAAGAAATAACTGATTTTTGAGATTTAATTATCTCTGATTCGCTTAAATTTAGGGCAACAATTGGTTTTGCAAGTGTATATTCTAAAATTGACTTGGCTTCACTAATCGGAATTATTGTTAAATTTTTCAATACATCCTTATCTATCTCAGATAAATCTTTTTTGTTATCTTCAGGTATTAAAACGGTTTTGATACCAGCACGTAACGCTGCATAAAGTTTTTCTTTTAAACCACCGATTGGAAGTACTCTTCCCCTAAGAGTAATTTCACCTGTTAAAGCCACATTTCTTTTAACTTTATTACCTGTCAAAGATGAAACAAGAGAATTAAAAATTGCTATGCCTGCACTAGGTCCATCTTTTGGGGTTGCTCCTTCTGGAACATGTACATGAATATCGTATTTGTCAAAATCGATAGGATTAATTCCAAGATTTAGTGACTGCGATCTAACATAAGAGGAAGCAGCTTGGATAGATTCTTTCATTACATCACCAAGCTTTCCGGTAATAGTTAATTTACCCTTACCAATTGATAAAAGTACTTCAATGGACAAAATTTCCCCTCCAACTTCTGTCCAAGCGAGACCGTTGGTGATTCCTACTAGATTTTTCTTTTCTATTTCGCTATTTTTAAACTTTTCAACCCCTAAATATTTTTCAATTTTTTTCTTATCTAAACTAATTTTAGTCAAGGATGAAGTTTCAAGAATTTTAACAGCCTTTCTACAAACTTTAGCAATTTCTTTTTCAAGATTCCTAACTCCTGCTTCTCTAGTATAATAACGAATAATTTGATTTAAAGTTGAAGCACTAAAAACAATTTCCTTATTCTTTAATCCATGATTCTTTATTTGTTTAGGAGCTAAGTATTTCTTAGCAATTTGATATTTTTCTTTTTCAGTATAGCCAGGTATTCTTATTATCTCCATTCTATCTAATAGTGCTGCCGGAATGTTTAGAGTATTTCCAGTACACACGAACATCACATTAGATAAATCATAATCTAATTCTAAATAATGATCATTAAACTTACTATTTTGTTCAGGATCCAAAACCTCTAAAAGAGCTGAAGAAGGGTCACCTCTCCAATCAGAACCTAATTTATCAATTTCATCCAAAAGAATAAGAGGATTAGATGTTTTTGACTTTTTCATTACCTGTATGAACCTACCAGGCATAGAACCAATATATGTTTTGCGATGTCCCCTAATCTCTGCTTCATCTCTTATGCCCCCAAGAGACATTCTAACAAAGCTTCTGCCAGTGGCAGATGCAATTGACTTGCCTAAGGACGTTTTTCCTACGCCCGGAGGTCCGACTAAACATAAAATGGGACCTCTAATTCTTTCTATTCTTTTCTGAACAGCAAGATATTCTAGGATTCTATCTTTCACTTTATCTAATCCGTAGTGATCAGCTTCTAAAATATTTCTAGCTTTATTTATATTTTTAGAAACGGTTGATGGGTTATTCCAAGGAATGCTTAAAACCCAATCAAGGTAATTTCTTATAACTGTTGCTTCTGCTGACATTGGACTCATATTTTTTAATTTTTTTAACTCAGATTTACATTTGTCTAAAGCTTCTGGTGAGAGTTTAACTTCTTTTAACTTTGACTCAACTTCAGTAATGTCATCAATATCTTCAATATCTCCAAGTTCTTTCTGGATGGCTTTCATTTGCTCATTTAGATAATACTCTTTTTGAGTTTTTTCCATTTGACGTTTAACTCTTCCTTTGATTTTTTTTTCAACTTGAAGTGCGTCAATTTCAGAAACGAGATATCCATAAATCTTATCTAAACGCGATTCAAGTGATTTGGTTTCAAGAAGTTTTTGTTTTTGAGGTAGATTAATATTAAGGTTTGCTATTACAACGTCAGCAAGTTTATTAAAGTCATTGTAAGTTTTGATATTATTTACAAGGTCAATAGAAACTTTTTTATTTATTTTTTGATATGATTCAAATTGATCTTTAATTATTTTTGCAAGAGCCATTATATTTGCTGTGTTTTTTTCTTTAACACTTAAAATAGAATATGATGCTCTTAAAAAATCTCCTGAATCTTCTATTGATAAAATTCTAACTCTTTCAAATCCTTCAACCAAAACCTTAATTGTTCCGTCAGGTAGCTTTAACAACTGAAGTACTTTTGCTAATGTCCCGCATTTATACAAATTTTCTGGTTTAGGACTATCAACTTCTGAATTCTTTTGTGTTATTAGCAATATCTTTTTATCCTTTGTCATAACATTGTTAAGAGCTTTTACAGATGGTTGTCTACCTACAAATAGTGGAGCTACCATATGAGGAAAAACAACTATGTCACGAAGTGGAAGAACTGGTATTTGTTGCTTAATCATAATTATTAAAATGATTATAATAATTCATAAATCAAGACTTATTTACTGCTATTTTTCGATTATTATCCTTATGGGTAAATAACAACATTGGTTTTGTTTTTTTAATTAGAACATCTCTATTAATAATAATCTTTTTTAGCTCTGTTTGATCAGGTGTTTCATACATTAAATCTACTAATAAATCTTCCATTATAGATCTAAGGCCTCTAGCCCCAGTTTTTCTTAAGACTGCCAATTTAGCAATTTCATCTAGGGCTTCATTTTTAATTTCCAATGCAATATTATCCATTTTAAATAAGACTTCAAACTGCTTGATAATAGCATTTTTTGGTTCTTTCATAATTCGTACAAGCATTTTTTCATCTAATTCATGCAAAGTAGTACATACTGGTAAACGTCCAATAAACTCAGGTATCATTCCAAATTTCAATAAATCTTCATTTTGTAAGTTAATAAGAGATTCTCCAATTTTTTTATCACTATAATTTGATAGGGTAGCATTGAAACCAATTGAAGAGCCTTTCAGGCGACTATTAATAATATGTTCTAAACCAGAAAAAGCACCTCCACAAATAAATAATATATTAGATGTATCGATATGTAAAAATTCTTGTTGAGGATGTTTTCTTCCTCCCTGAGGTGGAACACTTGCTACAGTTCCTTCCATAATTTTAAGCAATGCTTGCTGTACACCTTCTCCAGAAACGTCCCTAGTAATAGATGGATTGTCACTCTTTCTACCAATTTTATCTATCTCATCTATGTAAACAATACCTTTTTGCGCTCTTTCAACATTATAATCAGAAGCTTGCAATAATTTTAATATAATATTTTCAACATCTTCACCCACATAACCAGCTTCTGTTAAACTAGTTGCGTCTGCCATTGTAAATGGAACATCTAAAATCCTAGCTAAAGTTTGTGCCAACAAAGTTTTTCCAGTACCGGTTGACCCAATTAAAAGAATATTAGATTTTGAAATTTCCACATCTGAGAAAGTATTATTGGATAACCTCTTATAATGATTATATACTGCCACAGATAAAGTTTTTTTTGCTTTTTCTTGTCCGATTACATAATCATTTAAAATAGAATTAATTTCTTTTGGTTTTGGTATGTTTTGTTTAGCTTTTATTTTATTATTTTTACTATCTTCCTTGATAATGTCCATACAAAGCTCAACACATTCATCACAAACAAATACTGTTGGGCCTGCTATTAATTTTTTTACTTCTTTCTGACTTTTCCCACAAAAAGAACAAAAAAGTGAATCTTTGTCATTTTTTTTATTCATTATTTTCTGTCCTCTACAATTTTGTCAATTAATCCAAATTCTATTGCCTCTGCTGGAGAAAAATATTTATCTCTTTCCATTATGAGCTCAACGTTTGTAATATCTTTGCCTGTATGCTTTGCATAGATTTCATTTAACCTTTTCTTAATCTTAATTATTTCTTTTGTTTGTATTTCTATATCAGTGACTTGGCCTTCATAACCACCACTTGGTTGATGAACCATAATGCGTGAATTAGGTAAAGAAAAGCGTATTTCTTTCTCACCAGCTGTTAACAACAATGAAGCAGCTGAAGCAGCTTGACCGATACATATTGTCATAATTTTAGAGGAAATATATTGCATAGTATCATATATTGCCAAACCGGACCAAATTATACCACCTGGAGAATTTATATAAAATGAAATTTCTTTTTTTGGATTCTCAGATTCTAGAAATAATAGTTGCGCACAAACTAAACTTGCTACATTGTCGTCAATTGGTCCTGTTAGAAAAATTATTCTTTCCTTCAGAAGTCTGGAATAAATGTCATAAGCTCTCTCGCCTCTTGAAGATTGCTCAACCACCATTGGTATTAAATTATTGGTTAAATTTTCTAGAGGGTCCTTCATCCTGTTTCCTTATTATTAATAAATGTTTCTTCTTGCAATTTCTTAAACTTCTTAACATCAATAGTTACATTTTTTAACTTAACTTTTGATAAAATATGATCAACTATTTTTTGCTCGAATATTGGGCCGCGAATAGTCTCAACACTTGGTGGGTTTTTTTTAAAATAATCTAAAATTTGCTTTTCTTGACCAGGATATTGAGTAGCATAATTTAACATCCCATCTGTTAATTCTTTTTCCGTTACTAAAATTTTTTCTTCATTTGCTATATGTTGCATTAAAATCGCTAGCTTCACTCTTCTTAGAGCAATTTTCTCATATCTTCTTTTCAATGCAGCATCGGATACATTTTTATCATCTTCATCAAGCTTACCTTCTTTCTTAGCGTGCTCTAACCTATGCCAAATAGAATTAATTTCCTCATTTAGCATACCTGCGGGCACATCAAATTTATTTTTAACATCTAAGATATCCATTAATTCTTTTCTCTCAATTTGCTTGAGTTGATCTTCATATTGTTTTATTAAATTGTTTTTAAGATTGTCATTTAGTTCTTTTTCATCCTTTAAGTTATTCTTTTCTAGAAATTCTTTAGTGATCATAAACTCATGACTATATTCTAAGGATAAAATTTCAATAAGAAACTCAACTTCTTTTTTGTTTTTTTCTTTTAATATCTCTCTTAAATCAAACTTTAAATTAACCTTGTCTCCAACCTTAACATTCATACTAATAAGTTTCGTGCTAATATTTGGGAGTACTTGGTAATCTGAATCTGTAATTATGGGTAAATTTTTTTGAGATTTTAAAAAATCTGGTACTGACATATCTTCCGTCGAAATATTTACTATGATTTTGTCAGACAATTTAGCAGGCCTTGAATCACTAACTTTATGATAATGTTTTTGTGACGAAATAAAATTTTTATAATTTTCTTTCAATGTTTTTTGATCTAATTCAATAGATCTTTTTTTTAATTCTAATTCACTGAAAGGAAATATTTTAATTGAAGGATCTAAATCTATTTTTATTGAAATTTCTATAGGTTCATTTTTTTCATATTTCTTAATTTCAACCTTTGGCTGTCTGAATGGTTTCAGTTTTTTTTCTTCTAATAATTTTTTAGTTTTATCCTCAACTAATTTTTCAATTACCTCAGATAAGACATTATTTTCATATTTCTTTTTTACAATATTGAGAGGGGCTTTGCCTTTACGAAAACCAGGAAGAGATACAGTAGGGATGATTTCTGCAATTTTAGCATTAATTGAATTGTCAACTTCTTTATACGGAACTTGAACTTCAAATTCTTTAAACAATATTTTTGAATCAATTTCTTTTATATTCATATGTTCCTCATGGTAGGCCGGAAAGGACTTGAACCTTCACACCTCGCGGCACGAGATCCTAAATGTCGAGTAAGCATATGTATCTGCGACATCCGAAGTTTTTAGTGTAAACTATCAAACATAAATTCGCTGATACTAATTTTTTGAAAAATGTAAAAGGAAAAAAAACCTTTAATTTATAAGGCTTGGTAGGGCGCAAGAGACTTGAACTCTCATGTCCGAAGACACTGGTACCTAAAACCAGCGCGTATACCAATTCCGCCAACGCCCCACAAATTTGCAACAAGTGCAACATCCGCAACGCATCTGCAACATTTTTCATAAAGAAACCCTTCATGTGTTTCAGAGTAGAGCAAGATGTTGCGTGTC
>PTLB01000020.1 GCA_002938255.1 Alphaproteobacteria bacterium MarineAlpha5_Bin3
TAGTTCAACTGCTCTTTCTAAATCTATATCCAAAATATTATCTGTTTTTTCCAAGGCTTTATATTTTTTATTATGGAGGATGTATGGACCATACATTCCTATACCAGCACTTACTGTTAAATTATTTTCTGGATGAAAACCGAGTTTTCTGGGGAGAGCTAATAGCTGGATTGCAGTATTTAGCCCTATTTCATTTGGTTCAAAGTTTTTAGGAATTGAAACTCTCTTAGGCTTCTTTTCATCAGTTCCTTCTCCAACCTGCATATATAATCCATAAGGACCTTTTCTAATTGTAATCATTTCCCCCGTTTCTGGGTAAATTCCAATTTCTTTTGGGCTTGTTAATGTTCCGTTTTTTGCATCTGTAATTTGATTAAATTGAACTGTATATTTACATTCTGGATAATTTGAACATCCAATAAAGCCCCCGAATTTCCCTACTTTTAAACCTATCCTTCCATTTTTGCAGTTTGGGCATTCTCTATCTTTGTCTTCACCTTTTGGAGGAAAAAAATGAGACCCAAGAGCATTGTCTAAAACATCAATAATTTCTCTATTGGATTTTCCTATGGTCTCATCACATAATTGTTTAAATGTTTTCCAAAATTTTTGAATAACTTCTTTCCAATTTAATTTTCCATTTGAAATTTCATCTAACTGATTTTCCAAACCTGCGGTAAAGTCATATTCTACATATTTATTAAAATAATTTTCTAAAAAAACAGAAACTACTCTTCCTCTATCATGAGGGTTGAATCTTTTTTTATCCAATAATACATAATTTCTATCTTGTAACACTTTAATGATTGAAGCATATGTTGAAGGCCTTCCAATGCCTAATTCCTCTAATTTTTTTACAAGACTAGCCTCCGTATATCTGGGAGGAGGGAGCGTAAAATGCTGGTTTTTTTCTGCTTTAATAAGGTTAAGGAGATCTCCTTGAACAAGAGGAGGAAGCAAAGATGATTTATCATCCTCATCTTCTTTTTTATCTTCTTCTTTAGTTTCTTGATAAACAGCAAGCATTCCAGGAAACTTGATTGAAGATCCATTAGATCTAAAAACTATAATATCCTGTTCATTGGTAATATCTACTAATACTTGATCAATAATTGCACTAGCCATCTGAGAAGATACTGCTCTCTGCCAAATAATTTCATAAAGTTTATATTCATCAGAATTTAAATATTTTTTTAATTCTTCAGGACTTAACTTAATATTAGTAGGCCTAATACATTCATGCGCTTCTTGAGCATTTTTAGCTTTAGATTTATAAATTCTAGGTTCAGCCGGTATATATTCATTGCCTAATTTTTCTAAAACAAAACTTCTAACTTCTCTTATCGCATCCTTTGACATAGTAACACTGTCTGTGCGCATATATGTAATTAAGCCCGTAGGTTCACCGTTAATCTCAGTACCTTCGTATAATTTTTGAGCAGTTCTCATTGTTTGATTTGCTGAAAATCCTAACTTTCTACTAGCCTCAATTTGCATACCTGAAGTAGTAAATGCTGCATATGGATTTCTTTTTATTTCCTTCTTTTGTATTTCTTTAACTTTGTATGTACTATTTTGTATTTTTTCTAAAAAGTTTGATGCTTCTGACTCAGTTTTAATTGTTAATTTTTCTATTTTTTCATCTTTAAATTTTATTAATCTACTCTCAAACTCTTTTTCTTGTCCTTTATTAAAAATAGCTTTTAATGACCAATACTCTTCTGGATTAAATTTTTCGATTTCAAACTCACGTTCAGTAATTATTTTTAAAGCTACTGATTGGACACGACCTGCTGATTTGCTTCCAGGAAGTTTTCTCCATAAAACTGGAGATAAATTAAAACCAACTAGAAAATCCAACGCTCTTCTTGCTAAATATGCATTAACAAGGTTTTCATTTACTTTTCTAGGTTCTTTCAAAGCTTCTAGAACTGCATTTTTGGTAATTTCATTAAATGTTATTCTATGAATATTTAAATTAGCTAATTTAGGCATTTCCCGAAGCAATTCTTCTACATGCCATGCTATCGCTTCTCCCTCTCTATCAGGGTCAGTCGCTAGATATAAATTTTCAGAATTTTGAGCTGCATTTGCTATATCTTTAATAACCTTTTTTCCTCGGTCACTAGTTTCCCATTTCATTTGAAAATTATTTTCAGTGTCTATAGCGTCATTTTTTGCTGTTAAATCTCTTACGTGACCAACACTAGCCAAGACTTTATAGGTATTACCAAGATATTTATTTATTGATTTTGCTTTAGAAGGAGACTCTACAATTAAAACGTTCATGAATATAAACAAAGCCAACTGTCAATTAAATTCTGTTTCGTCAACAGTTTTAAAAAAAAACTTTATTTTTCAATAAAAAATTAAAATTTAATTTTAGTTTCTGATTTATTAATAAGACGATAAATGTTTGAATAATGTTTAGAAATTATAATTAAATTTATTAGTATTAAAAGATAAATGAGATTTTTCTCATAAGAAAATAACATTACGAAAAAAGGTAATAACACTAATGATGTAATAGAGGCCAAAGAAGAATATTTTTTTAATAATGCAATTAACAACCAAGTAATTATATAAAATATTCCAAAAATATAATTTATTGCAAATAAAAAACCAATATAGGTGGCCACGCCTTTACCACCTTTGAATTTTAACCAAATAGGAAAAATATGACCAAGAATCACTACACTCCCAATTAATACGATAATAAATTCTGATAAATCATTGTGATAATAATTTTTTAGAATTATGAGCGGGACAAATCCCTTGATAATATCAAATACCAAAACAACAATTGCTAGTGCTTTGTTTCCTGTTCTCAAAACATTGGTAGCTCCAACATTACCAGATCCTAGCTCTCTTATATCTCCCATGCCAAAAAATTTAGGAAAAATATAAGCAAAAGGAATTGATCCAAAAAAATATACTATAGTTAATAAGATGAAGTAATTAGCTCCCATATTTGTCCTTATTATTTATTAATATTTCTAAACAGGCCATCCTTATGGCTACTCCCATAGAGACTTGTTCTTGTATTAAGCTTCGAGTAACATCATCAGCTAGTTTAGAGTCTATTTCTACCCCTCTATTCATTGGCCCAGGATGCATCACAAACGCTTGCTTTTTTGCATAACCAAGTTTTTTGTAATCTAAGCCAAATTTATTAAAATATTCTTTTTCATTGGTGATGTGTTTACCAACTATTCTCTCTTTTTGAATTCTTAACATCATAACAATATCACAATTTTTTAACCCTGCTTTCATATTATTATAAATCTTTATATTGGGTTGTTGAATATCCTTTGGAATAAGTGTTTTTGGGCCAATTATATTAATTTTAGCCCCAAGAGTTGATAATATTTCTATATTCGATTTTGCTACTCTACTATGCAAAATATCACCGCAAATAGCAATTTTTAATTTAGCAAAGCTCCCAAACTTTTTTTTAATTGTTAAAGCATCTAATAAAGCTTGAGTAGGATGTTCATGACTTCCATCACCAGCATTAATTACACAAGCTTTAACTATTTTTGAAATTTTTTTGCTTATACCTTCTTCAGGATGTCGAACAATCAAAACATCTGGATCCATAGAGTTAATAGTTGTCATTGTGTCAAACAATGTTTCACCTTTATTTATAGAACTATCTTTCAACGCTACGTTGATAAGATCTGCCCCTAACCTTTTCGCAGCAACTTCAAAGCTTGTTCTAGTTCTAGTTGAATCTTCAAAAAAAAGATTAAAAACAGTCCGACCTTTTAGAAGGTTTGATTTTTTAATGTTTTGTTTATTAAATTTAATATATTTGTTTGATTCTATTAAAAAACATTCTATTTCATTTTTTTTTAAATTTTTTGATTCTATTAAATGGATTTTTTTATATTGAAAGTTTTTTTCAGAATTCTTATCTATATTTTTTCTTTCCTTGATAAAAAAATTATATTTGTGCAATGCTATATTTTTTGCATCTTCCAAAACTTTTGTTCTTGATGAAATTCTTAATGCTTTTTTATGCGGTAGTTTTATTTTTATTTGCCATACATTAGAATTTTCTCTTTTGTATATTTGTAAATGATCTTCTTTCAGATTTATTTTTTTCATATGTGTAAATTATGTGTAAATTATGTGTAATATAATTACAATGAATATTTTAGTTTTTTTTTGAGTTATCAAGAAAACCTTGCAAAATATATGCAGCTGCTTGTTGATCTAATTTTTTTTTAATTTTTGAAATAGAGTTATGATTTTTTCTTAATTCTTTAAATATTACATCAGATGAAAACCTTTCATCATATAATGTTATTTTGATATTTTTTTCCAATTCTATAGCCTTCACAAATTTTCTTACTTTTTCTGTTCTTTTATTTTCTTTTCCATTTAAACTAAGGGGTAACCCAAAGATTAATCCTCCTACATTATATTCTTCTATTAAATCAAACAGTTCAATTAAATCATTTATGATACTTTTTCTTCTAATTGTTTTAATTGGAGTAGCAATTGTATGTGATTTATCACTGACTGCTATTCCAATTGTTTTATCACCAAAATCTAGACCCAAAAGCGTTTGTGCTGTATTAAGACTTTCAATAAAAACTTTTGGATTAGTCATAAAGGCATATAAGTTGAAGATAGATAAAAATACAACCCTTAAAATTGCTAAACTTTGCAGAATTAAAGTTAGAGATGAAGAAATTGAAGAATTATCATCTCAATTAAGCTCTATTTTGGATTGGGTTGAGAAATTAAATGAAGTTAATACTGATAATATTGAGCCACTAAACAACGTTAGCATAGCTACATTGCCACTAAGAAAAGATAAAGAAAACTTACAAGATCAATCCAAAGAAGTTTTATCTAATGCCCCAGAAAAATTAGAAAATTATTTTGCTGTACCTAAGGTAGTAGAATAATATGGAATTTAATACAATTACTGAAAGTTTAGAAAAAATTAATTCTAATAAAATTTCTATAGTTGAGTTAAATGATATTTTTATTAATCGTATAAAAAAGAATAAAAATCTAAATGCATTTATTTATTTTGATGAAGAAAATATTTCACAGCAGATAAAGAAAATACAAAGTTCAAAAAAAAATTTTAAGTTAAAGGGCATTCCTTTAGCTATCAAAGATTTATTTTGTACAAAAAATATGCCTACAACAGCAGGTTCAAAAATTTTACAAAATTTTCAACCATCTTATGAATCCCATGTTTCTCAAAAATTATTGGATCAGGGTTCTATTTTTTTAGGCAAAGCTAATTGTGATGAATTTGCAATGGGTTCTGCAACTAATACTAGTTATTATGGCAATACCATTAATCCAATTTCACCTAGAGGTTCACAACTTGTGCCTGGAGGATCTTCTGGCGGTTCAGCTGCAGCTGTAGCGGCAAATTTATGTTTAGGTGCCACCGGCACAGATACTGGAGGCTCAATTAGACAACCTGCAAGTTTTTGTGGAGTAGTTGGGATTAAACCAACTTATGGTTTATGTTCTAGGTGGGGTATAATAGCTTTTGCCTCTAGTCTGGATCAAGCAGGTGTTTTTGCAAATAATATTGCTGATACTGCAATTTTGTTAAGAGAAATTGCTGGTCATGATAACAAAGATAGTACTAGTGCCAATAGAGAAATACCAAATTATTTTGAAAATTTAAATCAGGATATGTCTGGTAAAGTTGTAGGTGTGCCAAAAGAATATATACTTCCAGACATTCCTGAAGATATAAGTAAAATTTGGGAGCAAGCAATTAAATCTTTAGAAAGAGGAGGAGTAAAAGTAAAAAATATTTCATTGCCACACACAAAATATGCACTTCCTGCCTATTATATAATTGCACCCGCAGAAGCCTCTTCGAATTTGGCAAGGTATGACGGTGTTAGATATGGTTTTAGATCTGAAGAAGGAACATCATTAGATGAGATGTATGAATTAACTCGTAGTGAAGGTTTTGGAAAAGAAGTTAAAAGAAGAGTATTAATTGGCACTTATGTTTTATCAGCTGGTTATTATGAGGCTTATTATATGAAGGCACAAAAAGTCAGAAGATTAATTTCAAATGATTTTAACGAAGCATTTAATGAATGTGATTTTATTTTAACTCCAACTGCGCCTAGTCCTGCTTTCCCAATAGGAGAGAAAGAAGATGACCCAATTAAAATGTATTTAAACGATATATTTACCGTACCAGCTTCTCTTGCTGGTATACCAGGCATTTCAATTCCTTTTGGTAAATCTCAAAATGGTCTTCCTTTAGGCATACAATTGTTATCTAAACACTTTGATGAACAATTAGTTTTAAATGCTGGATTGTATTTAGAAAAAAACAATGTCTAGTTTAATTCAAGGAAAATTTTCTAAATGGGAAACTGTAATTGGTTTAGAAATACATGCTCAAATAAAATCTAATTCCAAATTATTTAGTTCCTCTTCTACAAAATTTGGCTCTAGTCCAAATAGCCAAGTCTCTTTATTCGATGCTGCAATGCCAGGAATGCTTCCAGTTATAAATGAATTTTGTATTAAGCAAGCTGTTAAAACAGGATTAGGATTAAAAGCAAAAATAAACCGATATTCAGTTTTTGATCGAAAAAATTATTTTTATGCAGATCTTCCCCAAGGTTATCAAATTAGTCAATATAAGCACCCAATAATAGGTGAAGGAGCTGTGACAATTGATTTCAAAGATGGTTCTTCAAAAGATATAAGAATTGTAAGATTACATTTAGAGCAGGATGCTGGAAAAAGTTTACATGATCAAAATCCTTCTAAAACTTACGTTGATTTAAATAGATCAGGGGTAGCTTTAATGGAAATTGTTAGTGAACCTGATTTAAACAGCTCTCACGAGGCATCTCTTTATATTACTAAGATTAGATCTATACTCATGTATCTAGATACATGTGATGGCAATATGCAAGAAGGATCCCTTAGGACTGATGTTAACATCTCAGTTAGAAAACCAGGTGAAGAACTTGGAACTAGGTGTGAAATAAAAAATTTAAATTCAATCAAATTTATTAAACAAGCTATTGAATATGAGGCAATGAGACAGATCAAAATTATTGAAGAAGGAGGTATAATTGAGCAAAATACCTTGTTGTTTAATCCTCAATTAGGAAAAACGAAACCAATGAGAAGCAAAGAAGAAGCCCATGATTATAGATACTTTCCTGATCCCGATTTACTCCCATTAAAACTTGAAGATGATTTTATAGAAATTATTAAAAAAGATATTCCTGAACTTCCTGATGAAAGAAAAAAAAGATACATTAATGAATATAAATTATCGAATTATGATTCTTCAGTTTTAACAATTGAAAAATCAATATCTGATTATTTTGATAAAGTTTTGGGTTGTCATCAAGATTTAAAAAAATCAGCTAAACTTGTTGTTAATTGGATTACTTCTGAGTTATTTGCAATTTTAAAAAAGAATGAAGTTGAAATTCACAATTCTCCAATTACTCCTTATAATCTTGGTCAATTAGTTAAATTAATAATCTCTAATAAAATTTCAGGAAAAATTGCAAAAGATGTTTTTGAAGATATGTATAAAAATAGTCTATCGCCAGAGGAAATTGTAAATTCTCGAGGATTAGCTCAAGTTACAAATGTTAAAGAAATTGAACTGATAATAGATCAAATATTAAAGCTAAATTATGATAAAGTGAATGACTACAAAGCAGGTAAAACTAAATTATTAGGTTTTTTTGTAGGTCAAGCCATGCAAATCAGTAAAGGTAAGGCAAATCCAAAAATACTTAATGATATTCTAATTAAGAAATTATCATGATCAAAAGAAAATTAATCTTAATGTAAAAATTCTATAAGATAAAAAAATCAAAGTTAATACTACCCAAATAAAACTACCTTTATATTTTTCTGCAGATCGCCATATCCCAACAGTTATATATATAGTCCAAATTATTAGTATTATTTTGTTAAAAAAATGAAAATTATCAAAGTTAATAAAAGGAAGTTGATTATAAATATTAATATTATTAAAATAATTAATTTCTATATTAAAGATTAAAAATATTATTAAGGCATTAATTAACTCTCCTACAATCCAATAAGATTTCCATAATGTTATTTTCCCAAACCAAAAATTATATAATAAACTTTTCATTAAGGTAATTTATTTATATTATTTTTATAACAACTGTATAATTTTCATCAAATTCTTACATATATTATTTTTTCTCTTTGTGAATTATTTAAGATATTTCCTTTGGACATAATCTTCCAAAAAGATTATAAAAAAATTAAGTAAACATTTTAAACAGTAGGAGAGATGGGTGAGTGGCTTAAACCAGCAGTTTGCTAAATTGCCGAAGGGAGTAATCCCTTCCGTGGGTTCGAATCCCACTCTCTCCGCCAAAATATTATTATTATAATGTTCCAGGGAAGTATACCAGCACTCATCACTCCATTTAAAAATGGAAATATTGATTATGAATCTTTTTATAAAATAATTGAATGGTCTTTGAGTGAAGGATCCCATGGCTTTGTTCCTTGCGGCACAACTGGTGAATCTCCAACCCTTAGTCATCAAGAGCACATAAAGGTTGTTGATGAGTGTGTTAGGATTGTAGATAAAAGAGTACCTGTTATTGCTGGAACTGGTTCAAATAATACAGTTGAAGCTATAGAGTTTACAAATCATGCAGAAAAATCTGGAGCCGATGCAGCTTTAGTCGTTACACCTTATTATAACAAGCCAACACAAGAAGGTTTGCAAGCTCATTTTAAAAAGATTGCTGAATCAACATCTCTTCCAATAATTATTTATAATATTCCTGGACGCTCTATAGTTGATATGACAATTGATACGATGAGTGTTTTATCAAATATTTCTAATATTGTCGGTGTTAAAGATGCTACCAATGATTTATTTAGACCACTTCTAACTCAAACAAAAATACAAAAAGATTTTTGTTATTTATCAGGCGAAGATGGCACCGCTTTGGCTTATTTGGCACAGGGTGGTCAAGGATGTATTTCAGTAACAGCTAACATTGCCCCAAAATTATGCTCAGATATGCAAAATCTATGGAGAGAGAGAAAAATTAATTTAGCTCAAGATATAAATTTTAAATTATCTAAAATTCACCATGTTCTTTTTGTTGAGTCAAGTCCAGGGCCAGTTAAATATGCAGCTGAATTATTAAATTTATGTAGTGCTGAAACACGTCTACCTTTGGTTTCTATCAAAGATAGTACAAAAGCATTAGTTAAGGAATGTCTAGTTGAGATTGGATTAATCTAATTATTTTTTATGCAAATAATAGCAGCAAATAAAAAGGCTTTTTACGATTATTTGATTGGCGATAGATTTGAAGCGGGTTTAGTTTTAACCGGACCTGAGGTTAAATCTTTAAGAATCAACACAGGTTCTATTAAAGAGTCGTACACAATTGAGAAAGATGGAGAGCTTTGGTTAACAAATTGCCATATAAAAAAGTACTCTTCATCTAAAGATGTAGAAAACAGTACTACTAGAGAAAGAAAGATACTTGTAAAGAAGAAAGAACTTAATAAGATTATAGGCGCCTCAAGAAGAGAAGGTATGACAGTAGTACCAATAAAACTGTATTTTAATGACAAAGGTTTGGTAAAATTAACAATAGCTCTTGCTAAAGGTAAAAAAAAACATGATAAAAGAGCTTCTATAAAAGATAAGGAGTGGGTGATTAACAAACAAAGATTGATAAAAAACCGATCTTTATAAGAATATTTCAATTTACTTTTATTTTATAATAACTATAAGCCCCTATGGCGAGAATTACAGTAGAAGATTGTATTGATAAATTACCAAGTAGATTTGAGTTGGTTTTAGTTGCTTCGCAGCGTGCGAGAAAATTATATTCAGGTGAGACACCAACTGTTGTAACTGAAAATGATAAGAATACAGTAATTGCGCTTAGAGAGATTGCAGATTCTACTTTAACTACGGATGAAATGAGAGAAAATTTAATTCAAGAATATCAAACAGTAACAATAAGTGATGAAGCAGATGAAATTCTCGAATTAGAGTCTTCGAATGAGACAACAAATAAAAATGAAGAATCTAAATCTTATGTTTCAGACGTAGAAGAGGAGATGAAAGAACTTGTTTCTTCTGAGGACAGTGAGATTAAAGAGCAATATGAAATTAGGGATGATATAGAAAAGAATACTGTATCAGATGAAACTGAAGAAAATACACAATCATTAGAGTAATCGTCTCTATTTATTTATTTTTTCTCATTAAAATATAATGTTATTTTTTTATGGAAAATAAAAAAATAAAAGAATTAATTGATCTTGCTATTTCGTATATTCCAAAATCTGAAGTTAAAGTAATCTCTAAGGCCATTACTTTTAGCAGTCAAGCTCATGACAAGCAGTTAAGAAAATCTGGAGAACCATATATTAATCATCCGATTGAAGTAGCCAAAATTCTCACTGGAATAAAACTAGACGTCTCATCCATTGTTACTGGTTTACTTCATGATACAGTTGAGGATACAATAATAACTACAAGTGAGATAAAAAATATTTTTGGGAATGAAGTATCTAATTTAGTAGATGGCTTAACTAAAATTAACAAGTTTTCGTTAAAAGTAAAAAACTTGAAACTTGGAGAAAACTATAGAAAATTACTATTAGCAGCAACAAAGGATTTGAGGGTAATTTTAATTAAATTGGCTGATAGACTTCATAACATGCAAACTTTAAGGTTTGTTGATAATCATCATAAAAGAATTAGCACTTCTTTAGAAACACTAGATATTTATGCGCCGTTGGCACAAAGATTAGGAATGAGAGAATGGCAAGACAAATTAGAAGATTTATCTTTTCAGTTTATTAATCCTGAAGCTAGGAATTCAATTTTGGAAAGATTAGAATATTTAAATTCTAAGGATGTCAATGTTGTGGATGAGATAAGATATGAATTAAATAAATCATTTATAGATGAGAATGTTGATTGTAAAATTTATGGGAGAATAAAATCACCTTATTCTATTTGGAATAAGATAAAAAATAAAGATATTTCTTTTGAACAATTGTCAGATATAATGGCTTTTAGGATTATAACTAATTCTACTAGAGAATGTTATAAATTATTAGGTGTCACGCATCGTAAATATTCTTATATCCATGGTCGCTTTAAAGATTTTATATCATCTCCTAAAATTAATGGTTATCGAGCTTTACATACATCAGTCATAGGACCACAAAATAGAAAAATTGAAATTCAATTTAGATCAAATGTAATGAATCAAATTGCAGAATTTGGTGTTGCTGCTCATTGGAAATATAAAGATCCAAAAGAAATTAAAGAGAGGGATACTAAAGAATATAGATGGATGCATGAATTACTAGACTTAATGAATAGTTCATCTTCCCAAGATGAATTAATTGAAAATTCTAAGATTAAGCTGTTTGAAGATAATATTTATGTGTTTAGTCCTAAGGGAGATGTATTAGAGTTACCTAAAAATGCTACACCCATTGATTTTGCGTACTCAATCCATTCAGAAGTAGGGGATAAATGTGTAGCATCTAAAATTAATGGAAAACTACAACCCTTAAAATCCATTCTCAAAAATGGAGATCAAATAGAAATTTTTACCTCAGACGATTCTCAACCATCTCCATTATGGGAAAGATTTGCTGTAACTTCAAAAGTTAAATCTCAAATTAGAAAGTTTATGAGGTCAAAGAAGAAAGAAGAGTATGAAATATTTGGGAAAGAAATTTTGATGAACGCTTTTAAAAAAGAAAATATTGAATTTTCAGATAGCGCTATAAATAATATTTTAAAACCTTTTAATTGTAAAACAAATGAAGATATTTTTGAGTTAGTCGGATCTGGATCAATTACCGCTACAAAAGTATTAAAAACTATATATCCAGAATTAAAAATTAGTTATTCAAAGAATAAATCTAAATCGAATTTACCAATAAAACTTAAAGGATTAACTGCAGGAATGACCTATCATTTGGCAGGATGTTGCTCACCAATTATTGGAGATCAAATAGTGGGTATTGTAACAGCAGGTATTGGAGTTTCAGTACACACAATAGATTGTGAAACACTAAGTTCTTATGCTGATAGTCCTGAGCGATGGTTAGATATTTCTTGGGAAAATAGCAGTGGAGGTAGACAAAATTCCACAACCAGAATAAGTGTTACTTTAAAAAATCAACCAGGGAGTTTAGGTAAAGTTACTACCATTATAGCTAAGAATAACGGCAATATTTCAAATATTAATTTTACTACTCGCAAAACTGATTTTTTTGAAATAATTATAGATATCGAAGTAAGAGATGTTAGTCATTTAAATAATATTATTGCTGCTTTAAGATTGGTTTCTGAAATTTCTTCTTTGATAAGAGTAAAGGGTTAAAAATGATTATAGGCATTGGTACCGATATTATTGATACACGTAGAATTAAAAAAACTATTACTAATTTTGGTAATAAGTTTAAAAAAAGATGTTTCTTGTCAAGTGAGATTAAGAGATCAGAAGAGACAATTAATAGCGTTAATTCTTATGCAAAAAGATATGCAGCAAAAGAAGCCTGTGCGAAAGCTTTGGG
>PTLB01000021.1 GCA_002938255.1 Alphaproteobacteria bacterium MarineAlpha5_Bin3
ATTCTAATGCATCATTTTGCTACTAGCTTTGAACAAGTTACTCATAGATTGACCAATCTGCAAAGACCGGGCAATGAAGGAGTTCCATTTCATTTTCTTAAAACAGATATTGCAGGCAATGTATCAAAAAGATTTTCTTTATCTGGAATTCATATACCTCGTCATGGGGGATCTTGTCCTAGATGGAATGTCTATATAGCTTTTTTAAATCCTGGTAGAATACATCCACAAATATCAAAAATGCCAGATGGCAGAACGTATTTTTGTATTGCCAGAGCTTTTGAAAAAGGAGTTGAAAAACACGGTATGCCAAAAAGTTTTGTTTCGATAGGATTGGGCTGCGATATACAATATGCGAAGGAATTAACTTATTCTGAAGGTATGGATTTACAAAATAAAAAATTAGAAACACCGATTGGAGTTTCTTGTAGAATTTGTCCAAGAGAGGATTGTCAGCAAAGAGCTTTTCCACCAATTGATAAGGAATTAAAACTAGATATTAGTTACAGAGGAACTTCACCTTACGTAACGATTTAAATTTTAACTATCATTTTGCCAATATTTTTTCCATCAAGCAGATCAATGAATGCTTGAGGTGCATTTTCCAATCCCTCTACAACTGTTTCCCTCCATTTCATTTGTTTATTTGTAATCCATTGTTTCATATCATTTTCAAAATCTTCATAATCATCACCATGATCAAATATTAAAAAGCCTTTGATTGTTAAACGTTTCACCAATACATGAGCCATATTTTTTAAGCCTTCACCAGGAGAAGTTGCATTCATTTGTGATATACGACCACAAATAACTATTCTTCCATAATTTTTCATTCTAAAGATAGCAGCTTCTAAAAACTCACCCCCAACATTGTCAAAATAGAGATCATATCCTTCAGGAGATAAAGATTTTAGATGTAAAACCAGATTATCAACTTTGTTATAATTAAAAGCATGATCAACGCTCAATTCATTTTTTAACCATTCAACCTTTTCGTCATTGCCTGTGCTTGCAATAACTTTGCAACCCATGATTTTCGCAATTTGGCAAACAGTTGAACCAACGCTACCCCCAGCAGAAGATACGAGCACGGTTTGATTTTTTTTCAGCTTACCTATTCTAAATAAACCAATATATGCAGTATGACCCGTAAAGCCGAGTGGTCCAAGGTATGTTTGATTTGGAACATTAATTGGGTTAATTTTTTTTAAGTTGATGTAATTTGTTACAAATTTATCTCTCCATCCATACTCACTTAAAACGATATCGCCCTTTTGCAATTCTTTGGATTTGCTATCAATAACATGTCCTATGCATGAGCCTTCCATTGGTTTGCCTATTTCAAAAGGAGGTTTATAATTTTTTCTTTCAGTCATTCGTGCCCTCATGTAGGGATCAACTGAAACCCATTGATTTTGGATCATAACATCATCATCATTATCTAAAGAAATTTTTTTTTCCTTTAATTCAAATTGGGAGATATTAGGTTTTCCCAAGGGTATGTATTCTTTAAGGGCTATATATCTTGATAGTTCTGTCACTATTTAATTCTATATTTATTTTTTAGTTTTAAAAGATCTATTAGAAAATTATCTCGCATATTTGCCAAATGTTTAATTGATTTCCCTTTTGATTGTTTTTTAGTACCCTGAATTATCTTATTGCTTAGTTGTTTTGTCAATTTAGGCGCCTTAAGTTTCGTCCATGGCAATTTAAGAGCAGGCCCAAATTGCTCAAGCATATGTTTCATACCCATTTTTCCACCCGCTAAATGAAAAGATAAAAATGATCCCATTAATGGCCATCTCAGACCTGGTCCATGAATGATCGCTTCATCTAAATCTTCTGTTGAAGCATAGTTTTCATTTATTATATGCAGTGCTTCGCGCCACATTGATTCTTGTAATCGATCAGAGAGATATCCCGCTATTTCTTTTTTAAGAATCAGAGGGTACATTCCAATAGATTGATAAAATTTACTTGCCTTTTTTATATATAAGTTAGTTGTTTTTTTGCCTTTCACTAACTCCACAAGTGGCAATATATAAACAGGGTTGAAAGGATGAGCGATAATAAAACGCTCCGGATTTTTGCAAGCAGTTTGAATATTTGATGGAAGCAATCCCGATGAACTTGAAGCAATAATTGTTTTTTTATTTCCATGTTTGCTTATCTCTCTTACAACCTTCATTTTAATAGATTCATTTTCAGGAACATTTTCTTGAATTAGGTCAGCATCTTTGACGGCTTCTTCGATTGACTTTGCAAAAATTAAATTTTTTCTGTTGATGGAATTAATTTTATAAAATTTTTTAACAGATCTTTGCGTTCTAGTTATCTCATTTAACACAAATTTTTTTTGTTCCTTGTTTGGATCAAAAACATAGACAGTTTTTTTATTTGCTAAAAATCTAATGATCCATCCGGAACCTATAACCCCTGTGCCTATTACAGCAATTCTTTTAATAGAGGCGGTCACAGAAATATTTTAAAAATGTTTTTTTAATTTTAGTTTTTGTCTAGCTTCTTCAGGTGTTAAGATTTTTGCACCAAGATCACCAACAATTCTTGCAGCTTTTTCAACTAGCTGGGCATTAGAGGCAAACACACCTTTTTCAAGATGCAGATTATCTTCAAGACCTACACGAACATTGCCGCCTAATATTACAGCTTGTGCCACCATAGGCATTTGCGTACGACCAATGCCAAAACCAGCCCACATTCCCTCATCCGGAATCATGTCAGCCATTGCTTTCATTGAATTTGTATCAGCAGGCGAACCCCAAGGAATACCTAAACAAATCTGATACAAAGGAGGGTCATCAATTAACCCTTCTTTATATAACTGATTTGCAAACCACAAATGACCCATTTCAAAAGCTTCCATTTCAGGTTTAACTCCAAGCTCCTGCATTTTTTTAGCAGCAGCCCTAAGTTGTATAGGGGTATGGACAAACATCATATTTGTATCTCCGAAATTTAGCGAGCCGCAATCTAGAGTGCACAATTCGGGCAATAATTCTTCTATATGCTCTAGTCGATCCAGAGCGTGTATCATGTCTGTATTTGGACCAATAGGGTTTAAGGGATCTTTCCCTTCGCCTATTTCAAAATCACCCCCCATTCCTGTCGTAAAGTTGATTACAACATCGGTACCACTTGATCTAATTCTATCGGTAACTTCTTTGTAGTATTCTAATTTCCTACTTGGTTTTCCATCCGGCTCTCTAACATGAACATGCGCTACCGCCGCACCAGCCTTAGCGGCTTCTATGGCAGCCCCAGCAATCTGTTTTGGAGTAATCGGTAAGTCTGGATGTTTACCCGCAGTATCACCAGCGCCAGTAACGGCACAAGAAATTATTACGTTATTGTTCATTTTTGTTTTTTGTAGTATCTTATTTTTAATAGGGGAACAAGTGAGTATTTTTTTGAAAACTGGAAGAGTGAAATCTGAGTGGGCAGATTATAATGGTCACATGAACTTAGCTTTTTATATTTATTTATTCGATGGCGCCTGGGAAACTTTGTTGGAGAATTTTAATATTGGAGAAGAGTCAGCTATTAATCAAAAAAGAACTACTTTTGCCGTTGAGTCACATACCACTTATGACATGGAAGTAAAAGTTGGCGATGAAGTAGATCTAAATTTACTTTTTCTTGATCGCGATAAAAAACGCTTAGTGTACAAATTACAAATGATACAGAAAGAGAAAAAATATTTAGCATCAACTACTGAAGTCTGCTCTCTTTATGTTGATTTAGATAAGAGAAAAGTAGCCGAATTTGAAGATGAGAAATTGGCCTTGATTGATAAATTTATTAAAGAAAATGCACCGCAGTTTGAACCTGGTGAATTGCATTTAATTAAAAAATTAAAAAAATAATTATAAATTCCGATAAGGAACTCTGTTAAAAATTTTTCCAACTAATGGAATAAAATCAGTAAGTGAGATTGTATCATAATTGGGATCAAAAGAAGACTGATCCCATCTGTGACAAAAATTTATCGTATCTTCATAAAATTCATGTCCTTTGAATTGGTCACGAAGATTGTGATCTTTGCCATAATGGTGATTGTAGTAATAGGTCTGAAATAAACCGTGCTTTTCGACAATCCAGCGGGTTTTTTCACTTACAAAAGGTTTTAATACCGAAGCAGCAAGCTCAGAGTGATTTAAGGGGGCAATTTCATCACCGATATCATGCAATAATGCAGCTACTACCATTTCTTCTTCTGCATTCTCTCTCATTGCTCTTGAAGCTGCTTGCAGGGAATGTTCAAGTCTAGATACTTTATAACCGCCCAATGAAGAATCTAATCCTTTAAGCACACGTATGACTCTTTCGGCAGTGCCTTCTATGAATTCATCTTCAAAATTAGCAAGAAGTTCATAATCCTCCTTGTCACCTTCACTCATTTGTGTGAATTTTACTGTTTTCATACTTATTTATAACTCAAAACTATAGGAATAAAACTCATTGTCTCTGATATAACCAATTTTTTCATACAATGATTGTGCGGTCAAATTATCTTTTGCAGTAGACAGTTCAATTCCTTTTGCGCCAATAGATTTGGCATATTCTTCTGATTTTTTCATTAATTTAATGCCAATTCCATATTTCCTGAATTCCTTTTTGACAAAGAGGTCGTATAAGATGATAATTTTTCCTAAATGTAATGAGCCAAATGTTTCGTACAATTGCACAAAGCCCATTACCTCTTTTTGTTTGTTTGTCGCAATAAAAATTATTGATTCATTATTTTTCATGCGCTCGCTGATATAATCAGTTGATTCATTAATATTCGAAACATATTTATAAAACTGCCTGTACAGATCAAATAATTCTCCTACTTGCTTAATGTGATTGACGTTTGCTTTTATAATTTCAAATTCCATTTTTATTTTTTATATACACGGTTCTTATTAGTCCAAACAATAATGATAAAAATGTAAATGAAATCAATGAATAAATAAAGCCTATGTTGCCAAAATAATCCATAGATGAACCAACAATAATTGGTCCAAAAAACTCACCTGATTCAAATACAATTATAAATACAGAAGTAGCTATGGAAAGTTCAGCTACATTCACGCGCTCTCCAAGATAAGCTAAAGTTACAGTATATAAACTAACACTTGCAATTCCATAAATTATTACAGCGATCCATATAATTGAAGTATTATTTAACAAAATTGGCCAAACTAAATGCATAGATAACAGCAAGATGATAAAATTTCTCTTATTTATTTTGTCCGCTAAGGCTCCAATAAAAGGTTGAGAGATTACACCGGCAAACAGTCCTATAAAAAATAAATAACCAATTTCCTTATCTGAAAAAAATTCATTAATCATGAAAGCTGGGAATAGTGCTCCAAAACTAGCATCATTAATTCCTCCAATAAAAATTGCTATGAAAATAAAAGGGGCTATTTTAATAAAAGAAAAATTTATTTTTTTATCAAGCTTAGGTATTTGTACATTTTCAACTTGTTTTTTAATCAAAATTAATATTGGTGAACGTATAAACATCAGACTGATTGCTAGGGTGATAGGTATAATTCCTTTTACACCAAAAAAACCAACAAATAATGGGCCCATAGCAAAACCAATTGTAATTGCTGAATTATAAAAACCGATAGCTTTACCTCTGTTATTATTATCTGAAACAAGATTGACCCATGTGTCCATTGTCATCCAAATCATTCCTCCAAAAACGCCCATTATAAAATGATTAATTGCTAGATTCAGAGGATTAAAAAAACTGAACATTAGTATCACACAAATAGTTTGTATAAGGATTGCAAGTGACATTGTTTTATACAAACCAATTTTATCCAAGATGTTTGAAACAATAAAACCAGCAGAAATTAACCCCAAAGAAAAACAGGCAGCAATTATGCCGATAGTGCCTTCGGTATAACCTTTGTATTTTGCCAGAATAACTATTAGTGTAAAAAAATACCCCAGTGCTATTCCCGTGAATAAGGCTGAGATTGATAAATATTTTACACTAGAGTTTATGCTTTTAAAATTTACATAACTACTTATTTTAGATAGCATATATAGCTAGCCCGACCACAAACCTTCTTTTTCTAATTTTTTCGTAGCGTTGGAAATCGCCTGGTATAACTTGTCAACTAAATCATCTACTTGTTCTTTTTGAATTATAAGAGCAGGGGATAAAACACAAATATGATAAATAGGTCGAATTATTAAACCTAGTTTAAGTGATTCTTCATCTATGCGCGAAGCTATTGCCTGATCTAATATTAGCGGATTTTTGCTATCTTTATCAATAACACATTCAATCCCAGCCATGAGTCCCATGCCACGCACGTCCCCAACAATGGGTATTTCGTATAATGTTTTTAGCTTTTGATGAAAATAGGGCGCAATATTTTTAACATGATCAAGAATTTTATCACGTTTAATAATTTCAATGTTCTTTAAAGCAGCAGCACACGATACTGGATGACCCGAATATGTAAAACCATGAAAGAATAAAGAGGAATCCTTGCTTATACTTTTCATTAATCTATCTGAAATTAAAACGGCTCCTAGAGGGATATATCCTGAAGTAATTCCTTTTGCAGAAGTTATAATATCCGGAATAATGCCAAATTCTTCTTGCGAGCAAAAGAAATGTCCAAGTCTTCCAAATCCTGTAACTACTTCGTCAGAAATGTACAGAATGTCATGTTTTTTACATATTTCCCAAAAACGTTTAATATAGTTTTTCGGAGGAACAATGCAACCACCAGATGCAAGAACAGGTTCTGCAATGTATGCTGCAACTTTATTTGGACCTATTTCTAATATTTTATCTTCAAACTCTTTTACTTTTTCATCACAAAAATCATCAACTGTTTGATTATCTTTTCTCCTATAGGGATTTGGGGAACCAACATGATGAATAAAAGTAGATTCAAAATCAAAATTATTTTTTTCCCTATCTTTTCCAGTTATTGATGCCGTTAAGTATGTGCTTCCGTGATAGGCTCGATCTCGAGAAATAATATGTTTTTTCTCCGGCCTTCCTAAAATGTTGTTATAAAGCATCATAAAGCGCAATGCTGTTTCATTGGCAGAGGAACCATCGGGGGTAAAAAATACTGTATTTAAATCACCAGGTGATAGCTCTGATAAGACAGAAGCTAATTCAGCTGCTTTTTCGGATGATTCTGAAAAAGGACTACAGTAATCCATGGTTTCAATTTGATTTTTAATAGCCTCCGCAATTTCTTTATTTCCATGACCGATATTATTACACCACATGCCTCCAGGACCATCAATGTAGCGTTTACCATTTTCATCGTATAAGTAAATGTTGTCTGACTTGACGATTAATTTTCTGTTGTAAGTCCCCCTATCTTTGAGGTCTTCATAGGGATGCAGAACAAGTTTATCTTTTTCATGTATTTCGCTTATGTAATCATTTTTCATTGACCAAATGTATCATTTGCTGAATATGCATTCAATGAAAATAGGGGAATTTGTTAGTTTTTTTAATTAATTAAAAAAAAATTATTCACCTTTCCATTTTGGTGAACTTTTTTTAACAAAAGACGTTGCGCCTTCTACTAGATCTTTACTGCCATAAACTTTTTTTACAGATTCTAACGAGCGTAAAGTTTGAAAAGCTGGTTGCTCATCTACATTTTCTGTCTCACGTAAAACTTCTTTGATTGATGAGTAAATTAAATTGGGCCCTTTAGCAATATTGTTTGCAATTTCTCTTGCTCTTTTTAGTAAATCTTTGCTGGGAACAATTTCATTTATTAAGCCCCAATGTTTTGCCTCTTTAACGTCCATCCAACGGCCTGTCATGAGAAATTCTACCGCTACATGATAAGGAATGCGTCGACGCAGTTTAATGGTGGCGGCATCTGCAATGACACCAACATTAATTTCAGGTAGCGCAAAGGTTGCATGTTCGGCCGCAACAATGATATCGGTTGAAATCATGATTTCAAGACCACCTCCGCAAGCAATGCCATTAATTGCCCCAATAATCGGTTTATTCATTTGAGGTAATTCTTGTAGTCCACCAAAACCACCAACCCCATAATCCGCATCGGCAGCTTCACCTTCACTAACTGCCTTAAGATCCCATCCAGCAGAAAAAAATTTTTCACCAGCTCCTGTTAATATTGCTACACGTAGATTATCGTCATCACGAAAATTCGCGAAGACATCCCCTAAAATAATGCTTGTTTTGCTATCGATTGCGTTTGCCTTCGGCCTGTCAATTGTAACTTCTAATATTGGACCATCTTTTTTTATTTTTATTGGATTACTCATAGTTATTTTATATCTTCTAAATAATGTATCAGTGCGTCTGCAGCAACGACTCCTTTCCCCTTAGTTCTAACTATTAAAGGATTAATATCCATTTCAATTAAACGAGAAGCATTTTTTTCAGCAAAAGTCCCAAGTTTCATAATTGTTTGAACAAGCTCTTCAATATCTGCTTGAGAATTGCCTCTATAACCTTTTAATAGTTTACTAATTTTTAGGCTATTAATTGCCTTTAAAATAGTAGATTTTGTTAAAGGAAGTAAAAGAGTAATACTGTCATTCATTAATTCTGTGTAAATTCCACCTGATCCAATTATTATTACAGGGCCAAAGAGATCATCAACTTTAATACCTATTATCATTTCAACTACCTGATCTTGAATCATTTTTTCTATGAGGATCTCATTCCCTAATTTTGATAAATATTTAAGACTTTTTTTAACTTCAGTTTCTGATTTAATATTTGTGAAAACGCCTTTGATTTCAGATTTATGGAAAATTTGTTTTGAGTTTATTTTTAAAACAACAGGAAAACCAATTTTTTTGGAATCTGCAAAAGCTCTGTCAGGATTAGATAAAATAGATTTAGGAATCTTAATTCCATTCTTTTTCAGTATTTTTTTTGATTGATATTCAGAGTAAGTTTTTATTGAAGCATTAGTTTTGTTATTTGATTTATAAACTTTTAATTTATTATACTTGGACCAAGCTTGACCAGTTAAAATTGAAGAGTGGATAGCATATAAGGATTCCTTTAATCCTTGCAAAGGCACGACACCTGATTTTAAACATTTATTACGAATATGTTTTGGCAAAGTTTCAGGAAGCGAGGCAATAATTACAGCAAATGTGTTTTTTTCTCTGGCTGATAATAGAAATTTATCTACTATCGCTTCCCATTCAGCAATATCGCATTCATTGATATTAGGAAAATCAAGCATTAAACCTACAAGATTAAAATTCGCTTTAAATATCAAGTCAAAAGTTTTTTTTAATGACACTGGATCATTCCAATTGTATGTCTGTAGATCAAACGGGTTTGAAATAATAACACCCTTGTGATTAACTTTTTTTAAATTTTTGATTATTTTTTTAGGTATAGGCGAATAATTAATAGCCAGTCCTTCAGATATGTCACCCAACATTGCCATATCCCCTCCAGAAGGTCCCATAATTGCAATTTTATTTCCCTTTAATGAACCAACTGTATGAAATATTTTTAGAGTTTCGCATAACTCTGACAATGTATTGCATCTTGCTACGCCTAGTTGATTAAATAAGGCATCATAAAAATCTTCTTTTCCACTGAGTGAACCAGTGTGACTCTTGATTGTTTTGGCAGAAATTTTTGATCGTCCAACTTTAACAATAGCCACCGGAACTTTTTTTTGTTTGGCATTTTCCAAAACTTTAATGAGTAATTCCACATTAGTAAAACCCTCAGCGTAAATTCCAATAGCCGTGACTCTTTTATCATTTAAAACATATTCAATTACATCTTCTATTGTTACGCATGTCTGATTGCCTACAGATATTATGTATCCAATTGGTAGCGATCTATGATTAAAACTAATTGTATTTCCAATTGTCCCGCTTTGACAGATTAAGGCAATACCACTTTTGGTTGGATTGCCCGCAATTTGATCGGACCATACAGATACCCTATCAAGATAATTTATAAATCCATAGCAGTTGGGTCCCAGGAAAGGCATTGCACCTGAGTTCTTTATTAACTCCTTTGTTCTTAACAAACCTTTTTTAGAACCAGTTTCTGAAAACCTTGAAGCTAAACACACAGCCCCACCAGTTCCCAAGGAAGAAAAATCTTTGATGACATTTACTGTTAAATCCCTTGATACAGCAATGTAAACACAGTCAGGAATACCCGGTAGATCCTTAAAATTTCTAAAGTATTTATTCTTTTTATTACTGGTTCTAGTTGGGTTAATGTGCCATATCGGGCCTTTAAATCCTAACTTATGATTTCCTTGTAAAACAAAATCAGTCCAATATCCCCCGACAACAGCCAAACTTTTAGGTTGGAAAAGTTTTTTTAAATTCACGAATAATTAAGCTCCAAGAGGTCTTAACAAAGAGCGAGAAATAATATGGCGCTGAATTTCACTTGTGCCTTCCCAAATTCTTTCAATTCTTGCATCACGCCATATTCTTTCAAGTGGAATATCTGACATCAAACCCATTCCCCCACAAATCTGAATTGCTTCATCGGACACACGACCAACCATTTCCGTACAAAATAATTTTGCCATTGCTGCGTCTTGTGATGTCAATGTTCCCTGATCAATTTTCCACGCTGATTCCATTAATATCAAGTTAGCAAGTTTTATCTCTGTAGCCATATCAGCAAGTTTAAAAGAAACACCCTGAAATTTTCCAATGACTTTTCCGAACTGTTTTCGATTAGCTGACCAATCAAGCGCTATATCAAAAGCGCGTTGTGCTCTTGCAACTGAAGTTGCTGAAACAGTGAGACGAGTTGCCTCAAGCCATGTATTCATTAATTCAAATCCCTTATCTTTTTCACCCAAGATATTTGCAGCTGGAATTTTACAATCATTAAAATGAATAATATTATTTACATATCCTCTGTGCGACACACAATCATACCCCTTGGCAACTTCCACGCCGGGCAGATCGAGGTCAACTAAAAAACACGAAAGTAGATTTCTTCCTTTCTCATCTTTTCCTGTGGAAGTAAAGAGAACAACAAAATCAGAGATATGCGCATTAGAAATAAAGTGTTTGGTACCATTAATGGTCCAGTCATCACCACTTTGAACGGCATTTGTTTTCATGCCACGCAAATCGGAACCGGCCTCTGGTTCAGTCATGGCAATGCAATCTTTGCGTTCTCCAGTGGTGGCTGGTTTTAAATATTCGTCAATTAATTTTCCAGTACATGCCATTAGAATGTTCTGCGGACGCCATGCAATTTCTGCAAGAGCAAGAGAAGTATGACCCAATTCTTTTTCAATAAGAGTAAGGTCAAACGCATTTAAGCCACCCCCGCCATATTCGG
The DNA here is from genome assembly GCA_002938255.1 of Alphaproteobacteria bacterium MarineAlpha5_Bin3. Classification (GTDB taxonomy): domain Bacteria; phylum Pseudomonadota; class Alphaproteobacteria; order HIMB59; genus MarineAlpha5-Bin3. The sequence continues at coordinate 11,345 of PTLB01000021.1, forward strand.
TAGGCATGTTGCAGGCATAAAGACCAAGTTCTTGACTTTTCTTTTTGATTTCCTGATAGAGTTCTTTGGGAAGATTGTCTGTTTTTTCTAAAAGCCCTTCATGTTGCATGAGCTCATTTTTAACAAAGGATTTTGTGCTTTTAATTAAAAGATTTTGTTCTTCAGAAAGTTTAAAGTCCATTAGAGCGCGAATGTACTTATAAAAAAATCCTTAATAAGTTTGGTAGCTTCATGTCCACCAGACAATACTGTTGTTGTTATAAATATAAGAGGAATACAAAAAACGGTTGTAATAAAAGTTAAAGTTAGTTTTTTCATTCTGTTAAAAATTTAATACTTTTTTTAATCGAATGTCCATATTATATGACTGTTTTGTTATTTAGTAATAAATAATAAAAGATTTTCTTTCAAAATTCCTAGTTTTTGGTGAATAAATTTTTTATGAATGTACTGATTTTGTATGTTATAGATACCGAGTAAATGAAATTATTATTCAAAATTCGAAAATTTTTTAGGCTCTCCCTACTTATAGCTCTCATTCCTTCACTGTTATTTGCAGAAGAATTAGGTGACAAAAATACATTAATTAACAAAGCCGCCTCAGCGGTAACTGATAGTGTGTCGGACACTTTTGGCAAATTAACTTCATTTAATGGGATTAAGAAAGCGGAACTTGAAATAGAAACTAAAAGTCAAAATTTTCAAAGTGACGTTAGAGCCTCTATTATTTCATCCTTGAGTGAGAATGAAAAGTTGAGAACCTATTGGTTAAACCAGACTAATTTTTCAGATCATAACGACAGACAAACACTAAATACTGGTTTTATATATAGGAATTTATCTTCTGATAATAAATGGGTACGAGGATTTAATTTATTTTATGATCATGAGTTCCCCAAAAACCATCAACGGGCTAGCGTGGGGTTGGAAATAAAATCTTCTGCCATTGAATTAAATTCAAATTATTATCAACGTTTGTCAGGAGACAAA
>PTLB01000022.1 GCA_002938255.1 Alphaproteobacteria bacterium MarineAlpha5_Bin3
TTTTAAGTCCTTTGTGTCTACCATTCCACCACGAGGCCTATATTTAGCATTTATCAGACTATTGAACTTTTGCCACCCAATAATAAAATCATTTTTTTAATTTCCTCTTCAATATAATCTAAATTATTAAGATTCCATGAAGAGACGACAATGTTGACACCAGTAGTTTTATCAATGTAATTAAAATAAGGATAACTGCCAATAGAGCAATCTAAATATTTATTTTGAATAGCGGTTAAGCCAGTTGCCATAATACTTTCATATAAATTTGTATTAATAGTTAAAATTTTTTTAGGAGAACCCTTTTCAATATTTTGTAAAAGATTAACAAACATTTTTTGCATAATTTCTGGCACACCTGGCAGAACATAAATATTCTTAATTATAAATCCAGGTGCAGCAGTTAAGGGGTTTAAAATAAGCTTTGCATTTTCTGGCATTTTTGCCATTTTTTGCCTTCCTTCATTAAATTCACCTTTCGGATAATACTCTTCTAAAATTTTAAAAGCTTGTGGGTGAAAACAATATTTTTCATTAAAAGCAGACGATACACTCTCCGATGTAATATCATCATGGGTAGGCCCAATACCTCCTGTAGTAAACACGTAAGTATACTTTTTGTGAAAATGAAGAATATTTTGAATTATTGTATCTCTATTGTCCTCTACAATCCTAATTTCAACCAACATAATTCCAGACTGAACTAATTGTTTAGCTATAAAATTAGAATTAGTTTCTTGTGTTCTTCCTGAAAGGATTTCATCCCCAATTACAATTATGCCTGCAGTTAATTTACTCATATAGTCTTTTAAACAAAACAGCATTTAAATAAAATAAATTTTTCTTATATATTTAATCAAACTATAAATTAGTATAATAAATATTTTAGATGCAAAATAATATTCCCATTCATTCAACTGCTGATTTTGAAGGTATGAGAAAAGCAGGATCTTTAACTTCTAGAATATTGGATGAACTAGAACAGTTAATTACTCCCGGAATATCAACTTTAGAAATAAATAATTTCTGCCATAAAATGATAATTGAAAATGATGCTATCCCCGCACCCCTTAATTACAAAGGATTTCCTAAATCAATATGCACTTCTGTAAATCATGTAGTGTGTCATGGCATTCCAAGTCAAAAAAAAAATTTACAAAATGGAGATATTATTAATATAGATGTGACTGTTATTTTAGATGGTTGGTTTGGAGATTGTTCCAGAATGTTTGTAGCAGGTAAAACAAACAAAAAAACTTACTCATTCTTAAAAACAACATATGAATGTTTATTAATAGGAATTAAAAACGCTGTCCCGGGGAAGTCATTAGGTGATATTGGATATGAAATTCAAAAATATGCTGAAAAGAATAATTATTCCGTTGTAAGAGACTTTTGTGGTCATGGAATTGGAAAAAAATTCCACACGCCTCCAAGTGTGTTACATTATGGAAATTTGGGTGAAGGGCCTGAACTTAAACCTGGAATGTTTTTTACTATTGAACCAATGATTAATATGGGCGATTGGAAAATTAAAATTCTTAAAGATGGTTGGACTGCTGTGACAAAAGATAAATCTTTATCTGCCCAATTTGAACACACTATTGGCATAACAGAGACTGGTAACGAAATTTTCACCCTCTCTCATAATAATTCCGATTTTCCAATAAAACCTTTATAAAGAACTATAATATAATGATCTCAAGATATAATCGCCCCAAAATTGAAGCAATCTGGTCTAATGAAAATAAATTTAGAATTTGGACTGAAATTGAATGTTTAATTGCAGAACAATTAGGTATCCTTGGCATAATTCCAAAAGAGGCAGCAAAAGATATTCGTAAAAATGCAAAATTTAATGTTGATGAAATAAATGAAATTGAAAAAGAGACTCACCATGATGTAATCGCTTACATTGATAATGTAAGTAACTACATTGGTGAAAATTCTAAGTATTTTCATCACGGAGTTACTTCAAGTGACATTGTTGATACTTCTTTTTCAATTCAACTCAAACAATCTTCCGAAATAATAATTGATCAATTAAAAGAGTTAATTGCTGAACTTAAAAAAAAATCTAAGGTTCACAAAAATACTATAATGATTGGAAGAAGTCATGGAATTCATGCTGAACCAATAACTTTCGGGCTAAAAATGGCTTCATTTTACTTTGAATTTAAACGTAATCTCAAAAGATTAGAATTTGCTTTAAAAGATATCTCTATTTGTGCCATATCTGGACCTGTTGGCACCTTTAATACAATTGATCCAAGTGTTGAACAGTATGTTGCTAAAAAATTAAACTTGCGTACAGAAGATATTTCTACGCAAATTATTCCTCGAGATAGGCATGCTCATTTTTTTTCAACTCTAGGAATTATTGCCTCCTCTATAGAAAGATTAGCCATAGAAATAAGACATCTACAAAGAACTGAAATTCTGGAAGTAGAGGAGTTTTTCAAAGAAGGTCAAAAAGGATCTTCTGCAATGCCCCATAAACGCAACCCTATTTTAAGTGAAAATTTAACAGGCATTGCAAGATACATTAGAAGTGCTGTCATTCCTAGTATGGAGAATATAGCACTATGGCATGAAAGAGACATAAGCCATTCAAGTGTTGAAAGAATATTCTCTCCAGATATCACTATAGCTACTGACTTCGCGCTCGCAAGATTGACTGATGTAATAAAAAATTTAATTGTTTATCCTAATAATATGTTAAAAAATATTCATCAATTAGGGGGCTTGCACAAAAGTCAGAATATTCTGTTAGCCCTAACTCAAAAAGGTTTATCCAGGCAAAAAGCTTACACAATAGTTCAGTCATCCGCTATGAAATCATGGAATTCTAAAGAAAAATTTGAAGACATAATACGTCTTAATGATGAAATCAAAAAGCATTTAACAGAAGAAGAGTTGAATAAGGTTTTTTCCAAAGACAATGAAATAACTAACATTGAATGGATTTATAATAACAAACTTAAAATTGAATAATCATTTTATATTTCTTTTCTTTTATTAATAAATACATTATTTGATTTTCATTATGGCAATGACAAAAGATAATATTGAAGAACTAATTAAACAATCTATCCCTGATGCCAAAGTGACAATAGAAGACTTGCGTGGAGATGGTGACCATTATAGTGCCATTGTTGTTTCAAAATCTTTCGATGGAAAAAGTATGATACAACAGCATAAAATGGTTTACGAGTCACTTAAGGGTAAAATGGGTAATGAATTGCACGCACTAGAATTAAAAACTAAATCGGAGTAAAACAATGAATGAAAATATTTTGGATGTAACTGAGAGTATTAATAACGAAATTAAAACTAATAGCGTAGTATTATACATGAAAGGAAGCGTAGCTTTTCCAATGTGTGGCTTTTCAGCAGCGACTGTACAAATTCTAACCAGCCTTGGTGTTAAATTCAGTAGCGTTAATGTATTAGATAATGAAAAAATAAGAGAAGGCATTAAAAAATTTTCTAATTGGCCTACAATTCCCCAACTCTATGTAAAGGAAGAATTTATTGGTGGCTGCGACATAGTTAAAGAAATGTATGAAAGTGGTGAGTTGTTGGAACTACTTAAGTCTAAAGGGATTGAAGTTAATCCATCTTAGTATGTCTGTAGCTATATGCATTGTTAATAAATTAATGGAAGAAAAAAAATTAACGAGAATAATATTCAATTACAAGGTTGGGTTCCATTGTAACAGGGTATGGAACATCATGCATTAATGGTGCACGAAGGAATCTGCCTTTAAGATCCTTAGTATCCACTTCAAGATATTCAGGTATTTCTCTTTCTTGAGAAACAATTGCCTCTTGTATTAAGTTGATTTGTTTGCTTTGTTCTTTTATGGATATTTCATCTCCATCTTTAACTGTATATGAAGGAATGTTTACTCTTTTACCATTAACTTTAACATGTCCGTGATTAACTAATTGCCTTGCAGCAAATATTGTTGGAACAAACTTCATTCTATAAACAATCGCATCTAATCTTCTTTCTAGAAGTTCGATTAAGATCTCACTAGTATCTCCTTTAATACGAGAAGCCTTGTCATAAATTTTTCTAAATTGTTTTTCTGTTATATCTCCATAGTAAAAACGAAGCTTTTGTTTAGCAAATAGCTGAATTCCATAATCTGATAATTTTCTACGTTGTCCCATAGCACCATGTTGTCCTGGACGGGAATTTCTTTGATTAAAAGGACTTTTTGGTCTACCCCAAAGGTTGCATCCCAACCTTCTGTCGATTTTATACTTAGCAGTAATTCTTTTTGTCATACCTTATACTGAGGGGTTTTATAGAGATATAATCTTGCATGTCAATTCCATAATATTTCAATTTATGATTGTTTTCTTAGCTTTTTTATCATTCCCCAAAGGGTTTGAATTTCCGTTTTGCTTAAAGAAGATCTCATAAACATTGTCTGTATATTTTCGAACATACCTTTAGTTTTTTTTTGAGGATAAAAAAAACCGACATCATTAAGTTCACCTTTTAAAAAATCCATAAAATTTAGAAAATCACTTTTTAAAGCTATGTTACTATTTATTCTATTGTAATTAGGTTGAATTTTATGAAACATAAAAAATTCTCTCCATTTATAAGATAAAATTAACACTGCGTGAGAAAGATTAAGGGATGTATTTGTTATAGATAAGTCAATATTAAATATTACATCAGCAAGCATTAAATCTTCATTTGATAAACCTGAATTTTCAGGACCAAAAACAATAGCTGTTTTTTTAGTTTGTGGGATAGATTCAAATAAATCATGAAAATCAGTTTTGAGTGGTTTTTGTAAAAATCTTTTGCGATTAGAGGTTGCTATAACATAGTTAAATTTAGATAAAGCGGCATTTAGCGAATTATAAACCTTAGCTTTATTGACAATTATTTTTGAATTTGCTGCGGATTGTAAGGCAATCTTATTTGGCCAAATTTCTCTTGGAGATACTATGATTAATTTTTTTAAGCCACAATTATCCATAGCTCTTGCTGCCATACCTATATTTTCTGGTAATTGGGGCCTAACTAAAATTATTGAAGGTTTGACTATCTTCACTATTATGAATTTAAATCATGGAATAACTTAAAGGTAATACTATCATAAATAGCATTGTAAGATGCATCAATTATATTTGGGGATACTCCGATGGTTGTCCAATGATGATTGGTTTCATCAGAGGATTCTATTAATACTCTAGTTATTGCACCTGTACCTTTTTCGGCAGATAGTATCATAACTTTATAATCAGTAAGTTTTAAATTATTTAAACTTGGATAAAAATTAGTTAATGCTTTTCTTAAAGCGCTATCTATTGCATTAACTGGGCCGTTACCTATTCCTACTGTCATTTTTTCTTCACCAGCCACATGTACATTAATTGTTGCTTCGGACTCTGTTATTAATTCTCCTTTGGCATTCCAACGTCTTTCATCAGTGACTCTAAACTTTTGTAACGTATAAAAATCTTTAATTTGACCAAGTTCTTTTCTCACTAATAATTCGAAACTAGCTAAAGCAGTATCATAAGAAAATCCTTCAGCCTCCTTTTCTTTTATAATCCTTAAAATACTAATTAACTGATTATCATTTAATTCAATCGACATTTTATTAAGTTGATTGAGCAAATTAGATTTACCTGCTTGACCAGAAATAATAACATTTCTTGCATTGCCTACTAACTCGGGATCTATATGTTCGTAAGTCAAAGGATTTTTTTCTACTGCTGAAGCATGTAATCCTCCCTTATGAGAAAATGCATACTCTCCAACATAAGGACTTTGTTTTTTGGATGAAACATTTAATAATTCATCTAGCAATTTAGATACTCTAGTAAGAGATTGGAGTTTTTCTTTATTTATATTTGTCACATAATCTGTTTTTAACTCAAGAGTTGGAATTAAAGAGATTAAATTTGTATTTCCACATCTTTCACCTAAACCATTAATTGTACCTTGAGCATGTCGAACACCAGCTTGAATGGCAGCTAATGTATTAGCAACTGCGTTATCAGTATCATTATGTGCATGTATTCCTAAATTAGTTCCCGGAATTGATTTTACTACATCAGATACAATGTCAAAAACTTCATTTGGGAGTGTTCCTCCATTTGTATCACATAAAACAATCCATCTTGCACCAGCTTTATAGGCTGCTTCTACGCATTGCATGGAATAATTTTTATTAAATTTATATCCATCAAAAAAATGCTCTGCATCAAATATAGCATCCTTTTTTTTATTAACGATCTCAGAAATACTATCACTAATCATTAATAAATTTTCTTCCTTTTCTATAGATAGGGCTTCTGTAACTTGAAATAAAGAAGCTTTTCCAACTATACAAACAGAAGGAGCTTTAGAATTTATAAGTGTATTCAGACCAGGATCATTTGCTGCACTTTTACCAGGCCTTCTTGTCATTCCAAAAGCGGTAAAACTTGAATTAGTAAATGAAATATCACGCGCAAAAAACTCATCATCTGTAGGGTTGGCTCCAGGCCAACCACCCTCAATATAATCCACTCCAAGTTCATCAAGTGCATTAGCAATGATCATTTTATCACTTACCGAAAAATTAACTCCAGTTGTCTGTTGCCCATCTCTTAAAGTGGTATCAAATAAATAAATCTTATTTTCCATTATTTTAGGTCTGCTAAATGAAAAGATATTTTTTGTCGAGTAATTTAAATTCTTCAATAATTCTATCCAATAAAGCCTAGTTTTTTTAAAATATAATCCCTATTTAACAAAGGTAAAAGATATTTTAATTCTGGGCCTTTTTCCCTCCCAGTTAACGCTATTCTTAAGGGCTTAAATAATTCTTTTCCCTTTTTGCCTGTTTTATCTTTAATTAATGAAGTCCATTCTTCCCAACTTTGAGTGTCATAAGGGCTATCAGGCAAAACTTCAGCTGCCTGTTTGAGAAAATCTGAATTTTCAGTATCATAAATATTTGTTGATTTAATAATTTCAAGCCATTCCAAACATTCTGAGAAAAAATTAATATTATTTTTAATAAAATTCCAGAAATCTTCTTTTACATCTTTAATATTTAGATCAATGAATTTTTGCCTAACATCTCCAAAACTATATGACTGTACTATTTCTTTATTTAAAGATTGAAGCACATTGATTAAGAATTTTGGAGAGGATGAAGATAGATTTTCAATATTAAATTTAGTAATCAGTGATTTTAAATCTTTTTCTTTTGTTAAATTGGAACTTGTGCCTATACTCAACAAATAATTAAGGAGCGTCATATTTTCATAACCTTTTTTTCTCATACTTGCTATGGAGAGGCTGTTTAACCTTTTGCCAAAACTTTTTCCGAATTCATCTGTCAAAAATGGGTGATGACCAAATTTAGGAATATCTGATTTTAATGCCTCAAATATTTGAATATGAAAAGCTGTATTTGTTATGTGGTCATCCCCACGTATTATATCTGTAATACTCTCTTCTATATCATCAATAACGGAAGGTAAGTGATACAATAAACTTCCATCTTCTCTAATAAGTACAGGGTCACTTAAGTTTTTACTGTCAAAAGATACCTTGCCCTTAACCAAGTCATGCCATTCAATTTTCTTATCTTCTAATTTAAATCTCCAATGAGGCTTTTTACCTACTTTAATTAAATCACCGATATCTTTTTTTGTTAATTTTAGTGAGCTTCTATCATAAATGGGCGGTTTACCCGATAAGAGTTGAGATTTTTTTTTGAGAGATAATTCTTCAGGGCTCTCAAAACAAGGATAGATTTTGTTGAGATTCTTTAGTTCTTGAATTTTTTTAACATAGATGTTTTGTCTACCTGATTGATTAAACGTTTTATGCCATGTAATTCCTAACCACTTTAAATCTTCTTTGATTTGGTATTCAAATTCTGTTTTACTTCTTTGCTTGTCAGTATCATCAATACGTAAGATAAATTCTCCACCCTTGTTATTTATGTACGCCCAATTTAGAACAGCAGATCTCGCATTACCAACATGCAATAACCCTGTTGGACTTGGGGCAAAACGAGCTTTGGATATCAATTAATCATCCTCAAATTCACAAACTGGTATTGGTTTCATTTTATGCAAATTTAGTTTTCTAATTTGCATATACTTATCATAATATTTACTTTCTTTATTGATCATAGCCTCTTCAATTTGCTTGTATGTCATTCCGAGCTGTCTTTCGTCATTACGATTATCTTCCCATAAGCCATCTGTCGGTTGAGCATCTATTATATCTTGAATAATTGACATTTCAGAAGCCATTTCCCAAACTTGTGTTTTTGTACAATCTGCGAGAGGGGAAATATCAACACCTCCATCTCCATACTTTGTGAAGAAGCCAACACCAAAATCCTCTACTTTATTTCCTGTTCCTACAACTAACCCTTTATTAGATTGCGCTATTTGATACAAAATTACCATTCTTAAACGTGATCGAGAATTTGCAAATGCAAGATTGTTATCAAACTCATGCATGGTTTTCTTAAAGGAAGAAAAAATTTCATCTAAATTAACCACTTTTGTAATCACATTGTTAAAATTTGATTTAAGCCATTCTAAGTGGCGTAAACTTAAATCATGTTGCTCGGAATTCTGCATGATGGGCATTGAAACAGCAATTGTGTTAAATCCGGTATTTGCCGCTAGAGTACTGGTAACGGCAGAATCAACTCCTCCCGAAACTCCTATAACAAGAGTGACTGGTTGATATTTAACTGAATGACAATATTGTTTCATCCAATTAAGAATACAATTTACCCTTTCATTCGTCTTCATAAATATTTGTATAGCAGTAAAATTATTTTTTGGAAGACTGCTGTAATCTTATTCTATCATCTTTTAAAAACTCAGATAGTAAAAAAGCTACTTCTAAAGACTGAGAGGCATTTAAGCGTGGATCACAATAAGTATGATATCTGCTTTTCAAATCATCCTCGGTTATTTCTTGCACTCCACCAATGCATTCAGTCACATCTTGGCCAGTCATTTCCAAGTGAATACCTCCAGGGTAAGTACCTTCATTTTGATGAATCTTAAAAAATTTCTCAATTTCAGAAATAATATTGATCAATGGTCGCGTTTTATATCCAGAAGATGCTTTAACAGTATTTCCATGCATAGGATCGCAAACCCATACAACATTTTTTTCATCTTTTTTTACTTGCGATATAATATTAGGCAAAAGAGATGTTATCTTATCAGCACCCATTCTACAAATTAACGAAATTCTCCCCGTGATATTATCTGGGTTTATTACTTCAATAATTTTCAAGAGTTCCACGATGTCAGTCGTTGGACCTACCTTTAAACCGATTGGATTTTGAATTCCTCTCACGAATTCTATGTGAGCTCCATCCAATTGTCTCGTTCTGTCTCCTACCCAAAGCATATGAGCTGAAACATCGTACCACTGACCTGTTGTACTGTCTATGCGAGTAAGGGATTCCTCATATGGGAGTAATAAGGCTTCATGACTTGTATAAAAATCCGTTTCTTTCATTTGACGAACATTCTGATCATTAATTCCGCAAGCTTCCATAAAAGTTAGGCATTCATCAATTGTATTGGCCATTTCTTCAAATTTTTTCTTCGATTGACTATCTTCAACAAAACTTAAATTCCATTGATGTATTTGTTTTAAATTTGCAAAACCTCCTTGAGCAAATGCACGGAGCAAATTTAAGGTAGCTGCGGATTGATTATAAGCTTGAATTAGCCTTTTGGGGTTTGGCGTTCTTGAAGTTTTATCAAAATCAATTCCATTAATAATATCTCCCTTGTAAGATTCTAATTCCACGTTATTAATTATCTCAGTATCTTGTGATCTCGGTTTGGCAAATTGACCTGCAATACGACCAACTTTAACAACAGGACAGGAGGCGCCAAAAGTAAGGACTACAGCCATTTGAAGTATCACTTTAAATAGGTCTCTAATGTTATTAGGGTGAAAATCAGAAAAACTTTCGGCACAATCGCCTCCCTGTAAAAGAAAGGCTCTCCCTTTTGCAACTTCCTCTAATTGTTTTAATAAATTTCTACACTCCCCAGCAAAAACTAATGGGGGAAAATTAGATAATTTTTCCCTAGCCACACTTAACTCCTCATCATTTGAATAAGTAGGTATATGTCTTGCAGGTTTATCTCTCCAAGAATTAGGTTTCCAATTGCGAGTCATAATAAAAAATGTCTAATAAACTCTCTCGAATCTTGAAACAAGGACCAATATAGTTATTTTTTTCTATTTTTTTTGAGAATTTTTAATTTTGAACGCTCTAAAGCTATACTATTTGGTGGAATATTATCTGTAATAACACTTCCCGCTCCAATAGTTGAGTTTTTTCCTATTTTAATAGGGGCAATCAAAGAAGAATTGGAACCAATGAATACCCCATCTTCAACAATTGTCTTCTGTTTTTTCTTACCATCATAATTGCATGTTATGGTGCCTGCCCCTACATTAATATTCTTGCCAAAACTACTATCTCCAATATAACTAAGATGGCTTATGGAGCAGTTATTGCCAATTATGGAGTTTTTAACTTCTACATAATTACCAATTTTTACATTTTCACCGATTTTACTATTAGGTCTTATTCTAGCATACGGACCAATCAATGAATTTTTTCCAATAGTACAAGTTTCAATTACACTATGACTTTTAATAGTAACATTAGCTTCAATTGTAACTCCACGCTTAATAGAGACAAAAGGCTCTATAGTAACCCCCCGTTTAACAATTGAATCAAAACTTAAACGAACAGTATCTGGTTCAACAATAATAACACCCTTTTTGATCATTCTATCTTTAATCTTATTTTGGTAAATTTTATCAATTCTAATTAGATCTTTAATACTGTTAACTCCCAACATTTCATCTTCTCCACTCAAAACATAGGTAAAACTTTTATCAATATTGTGTAAAATATGAAAAATATCAGGAAGATATTTTTCTTTTTTAGTATTTTTATTAGAAATTTTTGCAATATGAGTAAATAATAGTTTTGAACTACAAAGCATAACACCTGAATTACATAAATTGATTTTTTTCTCCTTAAATGAAGCATTTAATTCCTCAACAATAGATGTTACGAAATTCCCTTGTGTTTTCACCCTTCCGTAACCAAAGGGTTTATCAGTTCTAAAAGCAATCATTGATCCTCTTAATTTGTTTTTAGAAAAATTATTAATTAATTTCTTAATGCTTGCATAAGTTATTAATGGAACATCTCCAAAAAGTACTAGAGCATTGGTGTGCAATAAATATTTTTTTGCAGATAAGATAGCGTCAGCAGTACCTTTTTGGTTTTTTTGAATTACAAAAGAACAACCTATAAATTTTTTTTTTAATTCACCGATGTTTTCCTCATTGCATACAAACACTATTCTGTTTTTGGAAATTTTTTTTGCTAATTGATAGACATGCTCTATGATTGAAAGACCTCCTAAATCTTGAAAAATCTTTGATGTATTATTTTTAAAACGTGAACTTTTTCCAGCCGCAAGAATAACTGTGGTAATATTTTTCATTGATGTGATGTTAATATTAAAAATTTCTTAGAATTTCATTACCAACTTTAATAATTTCTTTAGAAGCTTCTGATATTACACTAATATCAACAACCCCTCTTCCAACAGAGAAGGTTTCAGCATATATGATTTTCCCAGTTATACGCGATCGTGCTATATTTGCTCCTGCGTATCTCAACCTCATAATCATTGCTTCGGTTAATTTCGCTCTTGGCATTACCCTATTTAAGATTACTGTCGTTTTTTTTCTTTCCTGTCTTACTAAATTTAAAAAAGGAACAGTTGCCATCAAATCAAGGGGGCTGGGTTGAACGGGTACAAAAACTTTATCTGAACTCTTAATGATTTGAACAGTATCGAATGTAATGGATGGTGGGCTATCTATGATTATAAAATTATATTTTTTCTTTATTTGCTTTAAGTCTTCTTCCAATTTTCTTACATCGAAAGGATATGAGTCAATACCAGTAGGCTCATCTCTATAGTATTTTTTTCTTGCTTCTAGCCAATTAGTCAGGCTTCGTTGGGCATCAGCATCAATTACCGCAACCTTATAATTGCTGTTAGCCCATAAAACTGCAAGATTGGCAGATAGCGTGGTTTTACCTGATCCACCTTTTTGATTTGCAAAAGTAATAATTTTTCCCATATTAGAAAGTTGTAAAAAATTTGGAAGATAATAACAATTTTATGGTTATATGAAA
>PTLB01000023.1 GCA_002938255.1 Alphaproteobacteria bacterium MarineAlpha5_Bin3
ATGCTTTACCAAGGAGGTTCAGAGGTTACCTTTGATATGCCCAATATTACACGCTACATGTTTGTTGCAGTTCAGGGAGTTATTATATTGTTCAGTGGTGCATTAGAGAATTTATTTCGCCCACAGATTGAATATTTCTTTGTTAACACTCTACAACAAAAGACGACAACGTAATGGATTTGAGCCCTGATATTATTTCACTTGCTAGTGCAACGTTGCGTATTTCAACACCACTTGTATTTGCTGCCATGGCAGGTTTGTTTGCAGAACGGTCTGGAGTAATAGATTTTGGGTTAGAGGGAAAAATGTTAGCTGCAGCTTTTGTTGCGGCAAGTGGTGCTCATGTATTCGGATCGGAGTGGTATGGTTTAGGTTTGGCTATTGTATGCTGTGTTGCTTTATCAATGCTTCATGGTTTTGCGTCTGTGACTCATAAAGGCGATCAAGTAGTTTCTTGTGTTGCCATTAATATTTTAATGATAGGACTTACAACTGCGCTTGCGGCAGCTTGGTTTGGAAAACAAGGACTAACTCCTACCCTTACTGATGATCGGCGATTTTTTGAAATTACACTCCCTTTTGCTGATACTGTCTCAGAAGTCCCACTTCTTGGGTCTATCTATTCAGAAATTATTAGCGGTCATTATATATTTGTTTACATTGCTTACATTTTAGTTCCTTGTGTCTATTGGGTTGTATTTAAAACACGTTTTGGTTTGCGCCTTCGTGCGGTTGGAGAAAATCCCAGTGCCGTTGATACCGCTGGCATTAGTGTTAACCTAATGAGATACAAAGCTTTGGCGGTGAATGGAGTTTTAGTTGCTTTTGCAGGGGCTTATCTATCAACAGCTATAAACGCAAACTTTTTTAGAGAAATGTCAGCTGGACGCGGATATTTAGCGTTAGCAGCATTGATATTTGGTAAATGGAAACCTAAAACAGCATTAATTGCATGTTTATTATTTGGCTTTACAGATGCATTACAAATACGATTGCAAGGAGTCCCACTTCCTTTTGTAGGAGTAATACCTGTTCAATTTATTCAAGCATTGCCTTATGTCTTAACAGTTGTTTTATTAGCTGGTTTTGTTGGCAAAGCTATTGCACCAAGTGCAATTGGTCAGCCTTATATTAAGGAACGATAAAAAATATTTTATCCCTCTACCAAACACAAGAAAGATTGAAGAAGAAAAGTAATTATTCATCTGTTATAATAAAAACAACTATTTATATTTTGCTGTTGTAAAACACGTCGCTATCTTTTTAAAACTTTAAAAATCAAAGCTGCTAATATTGCTCCACCTATTGGTCCTAAAAAATATAGTAAAATAAATTTAAAATCGCCTGAAATTACCATCGGCCCAAATGATCTAGCTGGATTTAAACTAGCTCCTGTCAAAGGTCCACCAGCCAATATACAAACAAAAAGTGTTGATCCAATCGCTAGGCCCGCAAGTTTTCCAGCTTTATCATCAACAGCACAATGTAAAACAGCATTAACTAGAAAAAAGGTTAATACTAGTTCTATTACAAAAGCACTTATAAGACTTACTGATTCTGATGGTTGTGTAGCCCCCATATTTATATCAGCAGACCCAAAAAAAATTGTTAATATATATGCTCCGCATATTGCACCTAGTAATTGGGCACATATATATAATAAAGCTTCTTTTAATCCGATGGCTTTAATTAGAAAAACTCCAATTGTAACTGCAGGATTAATAAAAGCTCCAGAAATACTTCCAAAAGCATAAATCATAACCATAACTGTAAAACCGTGGGCAAAAGCTATACCGACTAAACCAGTATCCATACTTTGAACAACAGCAGCTCCACCAATAAGAATAAGGGCAAAAGTTCCGATAAACTCAACTATTAATTTATTAAGTATCAATTTTTTACACCCTTCTTAAAAATTAGTTTTTTTAAAAATGAATCGTTGTTTGAGCGATTTTCAAATTAATTATATCACCAAAATTTATATTTACAAACCCGATTCCCTTCTTAACCTTTAGATGAATTCATGATATAAGAACTAGGATGAGCAAAACCAATGAAATAATTGATAAAAAAATTAAAGTTGCTTTATATAAAAGTGTGGCGGATAATATTCAAGCTGAACTTAGTGAAATAGAAGCAAAGGAAATATTATTAATAAATAAATCAGTCTACATTACTAGTAAGGATGATGACCATGCTCATTTACCTAAAGAATTACTAGGATTAATTAGGAAACAAGGTGGCCTTAGAGATTCATTACGAGTGGCAAAAGAAAGATTGAAAGATTTAAAAGCAAAAGACTAATTGCTTTCTAATTTATTGGTACAAAAAAGTTAACAAAAGGAGATTTAGACTAAGATTTTCCAGGCTTCCAGTTTTTTGGAGCTAGTTCAAAATCATCGTAATTAAAAGGTGGCGCAACTGTGCAACCAATTAAAGAATATTCACCTTTTGATTCCATACTAAACCAAGTTCCACCTCTAACAACAATATGAGATACTTGATCCTTGTTATTATTTATTATTACTTCTTGAAAAGTGTTTCCATCTGTTGATAAACAAACTATTAGAGGGGCGCCATCGTAAAAATGCAGAATTTCATTTTTTTTTAAACGATGCCAGTGAGATTTTTCATTTTTTTTTAAAAGATAATAAATTAAACTAATATTTTTATCGCGGTAAGACTCTTTGAAATGACCACCCTCAGGATGCGGTATCATGTGAAGTATTTTTATTATTTCATCACTTTTGTTCATTTCAAAAAAAATTACATTAAATGACCAAGTTTTTTTGCTTTTGTATTCAAATAACTTTTATTATAATCATTAGATTCACTTTTGATTGAAATTCTTTTATTTACTTTGAGTCCAAATTTTTTAATAGCATCAATTTTTTTAGGGTTATTTGTCATTAAGTCGATTGTATTAATTTCTAAATAATCAGCCATTGATGAAACTATTTCATAATCTCTTTCGTCTTCATTAAAACCAAGATGATGATTTGCTTCTACTGTATCTAAGCCATCATCCTGTAATTTATAAGCACGTATTTTATTTGATAAACCAATTCCTCTACCTTCCTGCTGTAAATAAAAAATTATGCCACACCCCTTTTTTGCAATTTGAGCTAAAGATTCGGTGAGCTGATAACGACAATCACATCGTAAACTAAAAAATGATTCACCAGTAATGCACTGAGAATGAATTCTTGATAATATTGAATCCGTTTCATTAAGATTTCCTATGGTAATAGCTAAATGATCTTTATTACTACGAATTTCAGTAAAAGCATGAACTTTAAAATGACCAAATTTAGTGGGCAATTCACTTGTTTCAATGAATTTAATAAGATTTTTTTTCATAATATAATTGCCTATTATAACTATTACACCAAGTACCCAAGTTGTTTCATAGGTATTTTAAGTTCATTTTGAATTAAATCTTTTTGATTCTGAGAAAGACCTGTTTCCCATTGATTTGATATACCTATTCTGAAAAAAGGAGAATTATTAGTTGCTTCATTAAATCCGAAATTATTTTCAAGTAATTGTAAATTATTAAAACTAGTAGTGTTTAAAATATTTTCTAGAAAATTATCATTTTTTTTTATTGATAAATTTGTTAGGCTGTTAATAAAATCTATTATCTGTAACAATATCTTTCTCGTATCATTCAACATATCTTCATATTTAATAAATAACCTTGGAACACTATTAAATTTATTCCACGAAAACAGATGTTGCTTCCATGTTGAAATTAGTTCATTTGTTTTATGATGAGATGCATAGTTTTTTTTATTATAAAGCATTGTTTCAATAGCAACATTCAGATCCCCTCCACAATGATGTGTATATGAAATTGCTATGTCTCTTGGATCTCTTACAATATAGATAAATCCCAAACAAACAGTTTGATCAGTAAAATATTTATTAGATATTTCTCGAATACTATGAGTTTTAAAAAATCTAATACCCTTACTTTCTTTATTTATCTTTTGTTGTGCTTTTATCCAATTATTAGATATAAAATTAAAATTTAGATTCCCATTTTCTTGATATTCTAAATCTTTCAAATGTGTAAAATGTGATTCCCTTGAAAAGAGTCCAGTTCTGCTTAAATCATTAAAGTTAAATTTTCCATTTTGATTATTCAAAAATGAACTAATTATGCACCTCACCCAGGTATTTCCTGATTTTGGATAAGAAGAAATAAATATTATTTTTTTACTTACTCCAATATTTTGCATCATATCATTATTAATTGAGAAGATGATTAATTATAATTTTGTGGGATTTAATGCATTTTTATAAATTTTTTTTGGATCAAAAACCTTTTCTTTTTCAGTAAATTTTAGAATAATTTTTGATTTATAAATATTTTTACCAAAAGGAATATTTCTATAAAAGCATGATCGATAACCTACATGACAGCTTGCACCACCAATTACTTCAACTTTTAACCATACACAATCTTGATCATCATCAATAAGTATCTCTTTTATCTTTTGAATAAAGCCACTTTTTTTACCTTTATGCCATAAAGATTTTCTACTCCTTGAATAATAAATTGCTTCTCCTAGTGCTATAGTTTTGGCAAAAGCATCATTATTCATGTATCCTTGCATTAATACTTCCCCAGATCTAAAGTCGGTTGTTATTACTGGAATTAATCCGTTTTCATCAAATTTAGGAGCTAGATCGGTTGATTCCTCAACTTGTTTAATGCTTTTTCTTTTTTTAAAAAAATTATCAACCATGATTGTTATTTGTTATATGGGGAGAGAGATTCTTTAAACAAAATTTTTGTTATTTCATCAATTTTAAATGTTTCAGTTTTTTTACTTCCTAATTTTCTTAATGAAACAGTTTTATTTTCTGCTTCCTTTTTTCCTATCACCATAATTACAGGTATTTTTGCAATACTGTGCTCGCGTATTTTATAACCAATTTTTTCATTGCGAATATCTTTTTTAACACGAAGCCCTTTATCTCTTAATTGATTAAAAATGTTATCGGCATAATTGTCTGAGTCAGAAGTTATTGTTGCAACAACTATCTGCAAAGGTGATAACCAAAAAGGTAAATTACCGGCATAATGTTCAATTAAAATACCCGTAAATCTTTCTAAAGAGCCAAAAAGCGCGCGGTGTAACATCACAGGTGTTTTTTTCTGGCCATTCTCATCAATATAGGTCGCCCCTAATCGACTTGGCAGATTTAAATCAACTTGTAATGTTCCGCATTGCCAATCCCTACCAATAGCATCCCGAAGAATAAAATCCAATTTTGGACCATAAAATGCGCCCTCACCAGGATTGATTGTGTAGGCCAATCCCGTAGTTTTGACTGCTTCTTTTAGAGCTTTTTCTGCCTTGTCCCATACATGATCTTCGCCTACACGTTTTTCGGGTCTATCGGAATATTTAATTATCACATCCGTGAAGCCAAAGTCTTTGTATATACTTAGAATAAGGTCACAGACAATTTTGCTCTCACTTGTAATTTGATTTTCTGTACAAAAAATGTGGGCATCATCTTGTGTAAAGGCACGTACTCGCATTAAACCAAATAATGCACCTGATGGTTCGTAACGATGCACTTTTCCAAATTCAGATATTCTTAATGGAAGATCCCTATAACTTTTTAATCCTTGTTTGTAGATCTCGACCGCTCCAGGGCAATTCATCGGTTTAATAGCAAAGATACGCCCCTCTTTTTCTTCCGTTGTAAACATGTTTCCCCTAAATTTTTCCCAGTGACCTGAAGTTTCCCATAAGGATCTATCCAATAAGTCTGGAGTATTGGTTTCTACATAACCTGCTTGGTCTTGACGCTTACGCATATAATTAATAAGTGATTGGAAAAGCCCCCATCCTTTGGGGTGCCAAAAAACCGCACCAGGCGCCTCTTCTTGAAAATGAAATAAATCCATTTCTTTACCCAATTTTCTATGATCACGTTTTTCTGCCTCTTCTAATTGATTTAAGTATTCTGTTAATTCTTTTTCATTACGCCAAGCTGTTCCATAGATTCTTGTAAGCATAGCGTTACTTGAATCTCCTCGCCAATAAGCGCCAGCCACCTTCATTAGTTTAAAGGCTTTTCCAATATATTTTGTTGAAGGCATGTGCGGTCCTTTGCATAGATCTAACCACTCACCCTGCTTGTATATTGTAATTGTTTCATCGGTATCGAGATCATTAATTAATTCAGTTTTATAATTCTCTCCTCTTTTTGAAAAAAAATTAATAGCTTGGTCCCGTGTCCAAACTTCACGCGTGAAATTCTTTCCTTGATCGATGATTTCCAACATTTTTTTTTCTATTTTATCGAAATCATTGACAGTAAATGGTTCCTCCTTTGCAAAATCATAATAGAAACCATTTTCTATTGCTGGGCCTATGGTAACTTGAGTGTTTGGAAATAATGCTTGTACGGCTTCTGCCATAATATGAGCACAATCATGCCGAATTATTTCTAGAGCTGCAACATTGTCTTTTTTGATGATTTCAACTTGAGCATCTTTTTCAATGCAATGGGAGAGGTCTTGAATTTCATCATTTACCTTGAAAGCTATAGCCTCTTTAGCAACTGATTTTGAAATTTTTTCTGCAATTTCAAAGCCGGTTATACCTTTTCTCTCTTCATGGGATTTTCCGTCGGGAAAAGTTATGTTAATTATTTCTTTCATAATCAATTGCTACGCCAAGTTGTGCCATTTGAAGTATCTTCAATTTCAATACCACTTTCCTTCAATTTTTTACGAATAGAGTCTGCCATCTCAAAATTCTTTTTGCGTCTAGCTTCATTACGTTCTTTAATCAAGTTCTCTATTGTTACTTCGTCTAAATTTTTGGACTGACCGTAACCTAACCACTCCCTAGGAGCTTGTTGAAGAATACCCAGAATTTTTCCCGTTTCTAGCAAGCAATATTTGATCAAACTTTTTTCTTCCTCATCTGCTTTTGATACTTTGTTTGTAAGAATATTTAATTCGGCGATTACTTTAGGGGTATTTAGATCATCATAAAATCCCTCAAGTATATTTTGGGGCAATGCGTGATTATTTGTATAAGCATCAATATGCTCCAGATCTTTTAGGGTTCTGTATAAACGATCAAGCATTGTACTATTTTGTTTAATTATTCCCTTTGTCCAGTTCAAGGGTTGTCGATAATGGGCCGATAAAAGTGTCATTCGAAGAACTTCGCCCTTGTATTCTTTAATCATTTCGTGCACCAAACGAATATTACCTATAGATTTAGACATTTTTTCACCCTCGACATTTACAAAACCATTATGAAACCAATATTTTGCAAAATATTTGGGATTATTTATTTTCTTATGTGCACTACATGTTTGGGCAATTTCATTTTCATGGTGAGGAAAAGTTAAATCCATACCGCCACTATGTATATCAAAAGGAAGGCCCAATGTTTTTTCTGACATTGCTGAACATTCTAAGTGCCACCCCGGTCTTCCGAATCCCCACGGTGAATCCCATCCAGGGAGGGGATCAGGGCTAGGCTTCCACAAAATAAAATCAGCGGGGTCTTTTTTGAAAGGCGCAACCTCTACACGACTTCCAACAATTTGTTCATCACGATTGCGGCCAGATAGACAACCATATTTTTCAAAAGAAGGAACATGGAATAGTACATGACCTTTTATTTCATAAGCGTGACCCAATTTAACGAGTGTTTTTGTAAGAGCAATCATTTCAGCTATATGATCTGTAGCGCGTGGCTGTACATCGGGACGATGAACACCAAGTGCCGCCATATCTTCATTGTAAATGGCTTCAAATTTAAGTGTTAATTCTTGAAATGGTATGTCGGCAGTTTGCGCTGCTTCAATGATTTTATCGTCAATATCAGTTATATTGGATACATAAGTAACCTTTGGGAAAAGCGTTCGCAACAGTCGCACCAGTAAATCGTTAACAACTGCCATGCGAGCATTTCCAATGTGCGCATAGTCATAAACCGTGGGTCCACAAGCGTAAATGCGAACATTCGAAGGGTCAACGGGAATAAATTCTTCTTTAGTGTTTTCTAAAGTGTTTTGAATTTTTAGCTTTGACATAATAATTGTTTGCTACCTTATATTATCCAGAAAGGTGTTTTGAACTTTAAAATTAAAAAAAAGGCTTATAAAATTAAATAATTGAATCAAAATACATTAGTAATTTAACTTAATAGTAACAGGTGTGCCATGAATTAGGTTTATGGCAGCTTTGGAAAATTTAGGTGGTCCCTTAGGGCTGTAATTATTACTAAAAGCAAAACCCTCTTTTGGACGCCAAAAAAAACCTGTTTTCAATTTGCCATTCGAATCTTCATCATGATAGATTACTATGGCTATTTGTCCTTCGTGTATTTTTGAAAGAGGTATAACAGTTTTACCTTGTGTTGCTTTCTTACGAATAACTTCGGAGGCCATTTCTTCTTTTAAGAATGAATCTTCATTTTCATATATTTTTACATCTATAAATCCCTCTGAATGTTCGACACCCTCTATCATTATGATTCCATGTGCTAAAAGATGTGCAGAGCTAAATAGCAATATCATTAGAAAAATAATGCGCACAAAAAACCTTTCCTTTTTTTACTTAGGCTATATTAGTCAACCTTGTTGAATAATAAAGAATATTTAGAGTGTTTATTTAACTCCAATAAGCCCCTGGTTATTTATAAGGTTAAGAATGGGTTTAACGTATACACTGATTTAAATGCAAAGATTAAACTGACGTCAAAAAATGTAAAAAATTTTTTTGAAAAAACGATATATTCCAAAAATCCAAGAAATAATTTTTTTGACGGATATGTTGGATTTTTGAACTATGAACTTTTATGCCAACTTATCAATGTTAAAATTCCCAAACAACAATCTAACGGTTTCCATCAAAACATATTTTATAAACCTGAAACATTAATAAAAATTAGAAAAAACATACAAATTTTAAGTACCATTAAAAATTACAAGGAAAATAACAAACTAACCCCTTCACGTAAAAAATTTTTCCATGAAAAAAAATTTAAAGTTAATTTAACACTAGCGCAATATACGAAGTTGTTCAGAAATTTTTCACAAAAAATTCGAGAAGGTAAAACATATCAAATAAAAATATGCCAAAAATATAGAAACCATTCCAATATTGATGCAGTCAAGTTTTTCTGGAAATTAATGAAAGCCAATTCATCACCTGAATCTTTCATGATTCGAGATAGTAATTATTCTATTATTAGTTGTTCACCAGAAACACTTATTAATAAAAAAAATAATATCATTATTACCAAACCAATAGCAGGCACAATGAAAAAAAATAAAAAAACAACAGTTGAAATGGCAAAAAAATTTTTTAAAGGCAATGAAAAAGAAAGCAAGGAACACAACATGATTGTGGATATGGAGAGAAATGATCTTTCGCGTATTTGCAATGTTGGTAGTGTACGAATTAAAAAAATTAAATACGTAGAAGAATATAAAGATCTATATCATTATGTAACGGAAATAGCGGGTGCTTTAAAAAAAACCACCACCCCTTTTGATATCATAAAAGCCATGATGCCGGGAGGATCGGTAATTGGCTGCCCAAAAATCAGTACACTGAACTTGTTAAATCATCAAGAGACAGACAATCGTAGTGTTTACACTGGTAGTTTTGGATATATCAAGTCAAATGGAGATATGCGATTTAATATTATGATACGATCTATACTGAATTGTAATAATATATGCGAAATAGCTGTAGCTAGCGGCGTGATATTAGGAAGTATCCCAAAAAAAGAATATGAGGAAAATTACATTAAAGCTAAATCACTGCTCGATATATTTAAATCATGATTTACCTTATTGATCATCAGGATTCTTTTACATTTAATCTTGCACATTTACTCGGTCATTTTGATGAAGTGTTTGTTACTAATTATTTTGATATTAATAAAATAAAACTTCACCACGCCAGAACGATTGTTCTATCTCCTGGTCCAGGCCATCCTCTTGATTATCCAAAAACTGCAGAGGTGTATCGCAAATTTAAGGCAAAGAAAAAAATTATTGGAATTTGCTTGGGTTTTCAACAAATTTTATCTGCCGAAGGAGGTAACATTATTCAACAAAAAAAAATCTATCATGGTTATCAATCTGTAATTGAAGTACTAAAAACAAGTCGGCTGTTTAGATCTAACAGTACAATTTATGGTGGAAGATATCATTCATTAAAATTACAGGAACCTTTTAAATCAGCAACAATAGATATAACAATGCGCTGTAAAAAAACCAATGTGGCAATGGCACTGGAAGATAAAACAAACCACATATATGGATTTCAATTTCATCCAGAGTCTTTTTTAACTAATAATGGTAAACATCTTATTCAAAAAATCCTATCTGCATAAATTTTTAACACCCCTGCCCTTTGATGACTTGTGGGGGACAAAAGGCGTGTTTACAACCATTAGAGTGGTAGGGAGCCCCCCAAAATTTATTTTGCTTGATGAACATATCAGGAATTTAAATATATCATTAAAAAAATTCGGAATTAATTTTATTTTAACACATCAACAAATGAACGAATTAATCCATACACCAATCCATAACAACGTAAACTATGATCATTTATTCAGAATTGCAATTAATTCAAAAAAAATATCAATTTCATTGCGACCTCGTGTACAACCTAACAAGTTTTTTACGGCAACAATAGTTAATTATCAGCGCGAAAATCCGCTGTTAAAAAATTTGTATTACAAAAAAATTATCAGTTTATTAGAAAAAAACAATAACTCTAATAATGAAGTTATTTTAACCAAAAATGATCTTATTTTAGAAGGTTGCACAACAAATATCCTGTGTGTGTGCATGAAAAAAATTTATATGCCCATAACCAATTATTACAAGGGTATGACACTCAAATATATTGTTAATAAAAGCAGAAAAAAAATTATCAAAAGAAATATTCTTGTTAAGGATTTATCTCTCTATGAAGAAATACTATTGCTAGGATCGGGTAAAGGAGTGGTTAATATCAGTGCTATCACTGATATTAACTGGAAAAAACAATCGGATTCTATCTACAAAGAAACTCTTAGCCTATATAAGAAATTAATATAAATTTATGCTACTAAACACTCATAATTTTACATTTTCCTACCCCTTGATAATGGGAATTTGCAATGTCACAAGGGATTCTTTTAGCGATCAAGGAAAGAGTTACAAGATTTCAGATGCATTAAAAAATATTAAAAAAATGAACAATCAGGGCGCTTCCATTATAGACATTGGGGCAGAAAGTACTCGTCCGGGCAGTGATCCAATGAGCTACAATCAAGAAATAAAAAAACTAGAGCCTATTTTAAAAAAGATACCGAAAAAAAAATTTATCATATCAATTGATACAAATAAAATTGAAACGCAGGAATTTGCTCTTTCACAAGGAGTCCATATCATTAACGATGTGTTTGGTGGAAGTGAGGACTTATTTTTATTAACTAAAAAATACAAAAGTGGCTTAGTTTTAATGCACACACCTGCCCCTCCTAAAACAATGCAGTCCAAGACGCACCTATATACAAATGTAATCAGCGATATTAAGAATATATTTCAACGAAAATCGAAGTTACTAAAAAAATATAAAATTCCACCTTCTAAGGTATGGTTTGATCCCGGTATTGGATTTGGTAAAAATCTCCAGCAGAATTTATCAATAATGAAAAATATAAAAAAATTTCGTATTGAAAAATACGGCTTGCTTATTGGTTCATCTCGAAAGAGTTGGATCAGTGGGGTTGATAAATCTGATGTAAGTCAGCGTTTAGGTGGCACCATTGCATCGGTATTGTATTGTTTTCAGAGAGGGGTTAATATATTTCGCGTTCACGATGTGTATGAAATAAGGCAGGCCATTGCAATCTTTCAACAAATAGCATGTTCAAAATAGAAATTAAAAATTTAGCGACTAAAGCTCGCATTGGTATTTCCGACAAAGAAAGGAAGAAATTCCAACCCTTGTTAGTTACACTGCAGTTCAGTTACACTGTAAAAAAAAACAATCAATTAAATGATATTCAATATTTAAAAGATTATTCAGCCATTACAAAATATCTTAAATATTACATTGAACACTCAAAATTCAAAACTTTAGAAAAATTGGTTTTTGAATG
>PTLB01000024.1 GCA_002938255.1 Alphaproteobacteria bacterium MarineAlpha5_Bin3
ATAGAAAAACGATGTTTTTTCAATTAAAAAAAATATAATTCTTGAATTTATGAGGTTTTTTTAATATACGCGTGTAAAATTTAATTAAGTTCGAAGGTGGGATTACCCGCCTTTTTTTTGGTAAATAACATGGCTAAACAAAAAATTAAAGTAATAAGAGAAGAAATGCTACAAGTTGCTAATAATGTGGCACAAGAAAAAAGTATTGATCAAGATTCTGTTTTTGAAGCAATGGAAATGGCTTTAGAAAAAGCAGCTAGAGTCAAATATGGCTTTGAAAGAGATATAAGAGTTTCTATAAATCGTGATAGTGGTGATATAAAATTAAATTCTTACCTAGAAGTAGTAGCAAAACTAAGCGAAGAAGAACAAGCAAAACAAATTACCTTAGATGAAGCAAAAAAAATTCAACCCAATATTACAACTGGAGAATTTATTATCAAAGAACTACCTCCTATTGATATGGGAAGAGTTGCTGCGCAAAATGCTAAAGGCGTAATTATTCAAAAAGTTAGAGAAGCGGATAAATCAAGACAATTTAGTGAGTACAAAGATAAAGTTGGTGAAATTGCTGTTGGGGTTGTTAAACGGACTGAATTTGGAAATTTAATAGTAGATTTAGGGAAGAACGAAGCTATTATAAAAAGGGAAGAATTAATACCAAGGGAGACTTTTCAAAATGGTGATAGAGTTAGAGCTTATATTTACGATGTTAAAGAAGATATTAAGGGGTATCAAATTTTCTTATCACGTACTCATCCTCAATTTTTGTCTAACCTTTTTACTCAAGAAGTGCCTGAAATTTATGAGAATGTAATTCAAATCAAAAGTGTAGCTAGGGACCCTGGTTCAAGAGCAAAAATTAGTGTTTATACTGAAGATTCTACCATTGATCCTGTGGGAGCATGTGTAGGAATGAGAGGTTCTCGAGTTCAAGCCGTTGTGAATGAATTACAAGGAGAAAAAATTGATATTGTTATGTGGTCAGATAATCAAGCAACTTTTTTAGCTAATGCTTTGGCTCCTGCTGAGGTGAGTAAGATCTTTTTATACGAAGAAAAAAAAAAGGTTGAAGTAGTAATACCTGATGAACAGTTAAGTTTAGCAATTGGTCGAAAAGGTCAAAATGTTAAATTAGCATCTAATTTAACTAATTTAGAAATTGATATTCTTACTGAGGAACAGGAATCAGAAAGAAGACAAGAGGAGTTTAAAGAAAAAACTCAAATGTTAATAAATAATTTAGATGTAGAAGATGTTATTGCGCAGCTTTTAGTGACAGAAGGCTATGTATCGGTTGAAGGAATTGCATCTGAAAGTATAGAAAATTTAGAAAAAATTGAAGGTTTTGATAAAAATTTGGCAAGTGAATTAATTTCTCGTGCTTCAAATCACTTGAGTGAGAAAAATGCTGAAGATGTTAAAATTATTGATGAAAAAATTCATGATAATGAATTAAAAAAATTAGATGGCATGAACAATAAAATGTTATCATTGTTAGCTCAAAATAACATTATTACAATTGATGATTTTGCAGATCTGGCATCTTTTGAATTAATCGATAAAGAAGAGGGTATATTCAAAGATTTAGATATAGATGAAAACGTTGTGAATAATATGATAATGAAAGCAAGAGAAAAATGGTTTACAGAAGCGCCGGTAGAAGAAGTTGCGAAAGCAGAAGACGCTAAACCTGCAGCGGCAGAAGCGCCAACAGAAGATAAATAATTAATATAAAACTTGATTTAATAAATTGGAAAAAAATAAAGAAAAACAAAAAAAACCCCTCAAACTTTCAACTTCTGGTCGCTTACAAATCAGAAAGAATTTGGGACCTTCAGGGAATACTGTAAAGTATGTTGGTAATAAAAAAACAATTCAAATTGTTTTTAGGAATAAAAATAACCAACAAAAAAGCTCTTCTACAACACAATCAAATTTTAGAGGATCTTCATCTTTTCGAACTCAGGGATCGGCTAAAGTATTTCCAGTATCAAATTTTTTTAATCACCCTTCTAAAAATTTTTCTTCCAAAAACAAAAAAAGCAATGAAAAGAAAAATACTCCAAAAAAATCTACCCTTAAACCTCAAGATGATGAATTTGGTAAAATCAATGTTAATAAAATTTTAGAACAAGAAGAACAAGAATACGATAAGTTTCCTAGTTTAGCAAAATTAAAACGTGCTAGAATTAAGGAAAAATTAAAATTGCAAGAGAATCCAGAAGAAAATCATGTTGGAAGAGAAATAACTATTCCAGAAGTTATTACAGTACAAGATTTAGCTAACAGAATGGCAGAAAAAACTGCTGATGTAGTTAAAACATTAATGAAGATGGGTGTTATGGCGAATGCTACGCAATCTTTAGAAGCAGATACAGCGGAAATTGTAGCAACAGAATTAGGTTATAGGGTTAAAATTGTAAATGATGACGATATTTTAAAAGATATTGAAGATTTTAAAGATCCTGTAACAGCTATGAAAAAAAGAGCCCCAATTGTAACTATAATGGGACACGTGGATCATGGAAAAACTAGTATTTTAGATGTTTTTAGAAGTTCTAATGTTGTAGATGGAGAAACAGGAGGCATTACTCAACATATTGGCGCTTATCAAATAAATAATAATAATAATATAATTACATTTATAGATACCCCCGGTCACGCAGCTTTTTCAAATATGCGTGCACGAGGCTCAAAAACAACAGATATTATAATTCTAGTTGTTGCTGCGGATGATGGTATTAAACCCCAAACAGTTGAATCAATAGCACATGCTAAATCTGCAAATGTTCCAATAATTGTGGCAATCAATAAAATTGACCTACCATCAGCAGATCCAGACAAAGTTAGAAATGAGCTTTTAAATCACGGAATAATTGTTGAAAAATTAAGCGGTGAAGTACTTGACGTTGAAATTTCAGCATTAAAAAAAATTAATTTTGATAAGTTAGAAGAAGCCATACACTTACAGGCTGATTTATTAAATTTAAAAGCAAATCCTAATAGAATTGCGAGAGGAGTGGTTATTGAAACAAAACTTGAAAAAGGTAGGGGTTCGGTAGCAACTATTCTTATACAAAAAGGCACTCTAAAGATTGGTGACATATTTGTATCTGGTTCGGAGTGGGGAAAAGTAAAAGCATTGATTAATAGTAATGGAGAAAATGTTAAGGAAGCCCTTCCATCAATGCCAATTGAAGTCTTAGGCTTTGATGCCAATCCTCTAGCGGGAGATGATTTTGTTGTTGTTGATAATGAAAATAGTGCAAGAAAAATAGCAGAGCATCGTTTTAATAAAAAACAAATACAAAAAAATAAAGTTATAAAAACAAATGTTGAGGAAATGTTCAAGAAGATTTCAGCAGGAGAGGTTATTTCTCTTCCCGTTATAATTAAAGCTGATGTTCAAGGTTCAGCAGAAGCAATTGAAAGTTCTATAATCAAACTTTCTACTGATGAAGTTAAAACAAATGTTATTCACAAGGGTGTGGGAGCTATAACTGAAAGCGACGTAGCGTTAGCTAATTCTAGCAAAGGTTTTGTTGTAGGATTTAATGTGAGAGCTATTCCTCAAGCAAGAGATATGGCAAAACAAGAAGGGGTTGATATAAAATATTACTCTATAATTTATGAGTTAATTGATGATATAAAAAATCTTTTAAGCGGATTGCTTAAACCAGATATTACAGAAAATATAACCGGTTATGTGGAAATTAGAGAGATTTTTTCAATCTCCAAAATTGGCAATATAGCTGGTTGCTTTGTTAAAGAAGGATTAATTTCTAGGAATTCTAAAATTAGAATTCTAAGAGATAATATTGTTATTCATAACGGAACAATTAGTAGCTTAAAAAGATTTAAAAATGAAGTAAAAGAAGTTAAAGCTGGTTACGAGTGTGGCATAATGATTGAAAATTATTCTGATATTAAAGTGAATGATATTATTGAGACATTTGAAGTAGTGGAAACATCAAGGAAACTATAAGCTAAGTAAAACAATGTCCTCTGATCAGGTGACTTCAAAAAGGCAAATTCGATTTGGTGAAATTATAAGATCGTTAATAAGTGATTGCCTGTTAAAAGAAGATTTTTATTATGATGAAATTCAAATGACTTCAATAACTGTTTCTTTTGTTAAAATGTCAAAGGATTTAAGAATAGCTAATATATATTTTATGCCTCTTGGAGGGGGTGAATTTAAGGACAAGCTTTTAGATAATTTAAATAAAAATAAACATATATTTCAAAAATATATTGCGTTTGCAAAATTGAAATCTAAATTTACTCCAAAAATAAATTTCTATATTGATAATACTTTTGATGAAGCTGAAAAAATAGAAAAACTTTTGTTAAATAAAAAGGTAATAAGAGATTTGGAGAATGAGTAATATTCAAGGTTGGCTTAATATTTACAAACCATTAAATATATCTTCTTTTGCAATTATACGAAGAATAAAAAAAAAATTTAATATTGATAAAATTGGGCATGGCGGAACATTAGATCCTTTGGCAGAAGGCATTCTTCCAATTGCAGTTGGCAAAACGACAAAATTAATTCCTTTTATTAATTCTGACGTTAAGGAATATGAATTTGAAATTAAATGGGGAGAACAAACATCAACGGATGATAGGGAAGGAAAGATAATTGAACGGACAGATAATATTCCTACATTGGAGAATATTAAAATTAAGCTTAAAGAATTTAGAGGAATTATCATCCAGAAACCACCTAAAGCATCCGCAATAAAGATAAAAGGAGAAAGAGCTTATAATTTATTAAGACAAAATATTGATTTTGAAGTTGGAGAAAAAAATGTTCAAATATTTGAAACAAAAATCATCAATTGGGAAAATGAATTAATTACAAAAATAAAGATCAAGTGTGGCAAGGGATTTTATGTCAGAAGTTTTGCAAGAGACTTGGCAGAAAAACTTGACAGTAAAGGGCACGTACACTCTTTAAAAAGAACTAAAGTAGGTAAATTTAACATAAATAATGCTAATTTACTGGACGATTTGTTAAAAATAGGGCAAAGGCTCCATGAATTTAGAGGATTCCATTCATCAGTATCTATGCTGGACGACATCTTGGCATACGAAGTTGATGATGAGGAAAGTAAGCTTAATCTTTCTCATGGAAAAGAAATTAATATCAATATTAATCTTTTAAACAATCCACCTTTAAATTTACTTGATAGAAAAGTGATTTTTCTAACAAATAAAGGAAGTGTACTTTCTTTTGGCAAATTAGATGGTGATTTGTTCAAACCCGATAAAGTTTTAATATAGGAGTTGCGATGTCGATAACTAAAGAAAACAAAAAAAAAATAATTTCACAATTTGCAATTAACAAAAAAGATACTGGTTCTGCTGAAGTTCAGATTGCAGTTATAAGTGAAAGAATAATTAATTTAATTGACCATTTTAATAATCATAAACATGATAAACACTCAAAAAGAGGTTTATTAGCTTTGGTTAATAAAAGAAAAAAACTGTTAAATTATTTATCTAAAAAAGATGAATCAAAATATCAAGAAATTATAAAAAAATTAAATATTCGCGGATAATAAAAATTTAGCGGAAATTAAAATACGTAAGAAAAAATATTTAAATAGGAACAGAAATAGGAAAAATAAATGTTTAATATAAATAAAATTGAAATTAATTGGGTAGGAAAAAAATTAACTTTAGAGACTGGCAAAATAGGAAGACAGGCAGATGCTTCGGTTGTGGCTACTTATGGTGGAACAACTGTTATGGCAAATGTTGTTGCTGAAAAAACAGCAAAGCCAGATATGGATTTTTTCCCACTAACAGTAAATTATCAAGAAAAATTTTATGCGGCGGGAAAAATTCCAGGAGGATTCTTTAAAAGAGAAGCAAGACCAACAGAAAAAGAAACTTTAATATGTCGTTTGATTGATAGACCGATTAGACCTTTGTTTCATAAAGATTTTAAAAATGAAACTCAAGTTATGTGTACTGTTTTGTCTCATGACCAAGAAAACGATTCTGATATTGTTGCAATGATAGCTACTAGTGCTGCAATTACTTTATCCGGACTACCATTTATGGGGCCATTAGGGGCTGCAAAAATTGCAATGATTAATGATAAATTAGTTGCAAACCCAACATTAAGTGAAATGAAAGATTCAAATTTAGAACTTGTTGTAGCAGGAACTAGCCAAGGCGTATTAATGGTTGAGTCTGAAGCACAACAATTATCAGAAGAGCAAATGTTAGAGGCAGTAGTCATGGGTCAAGAAACTTATAAGGAAGTAATTGATGCCATTATTAATCTTGCAAGGAAGGCAGCTAAAGAGCCTTGGAATATTCCTGAAAAGGATGAAGAGATTAAAAATTTACCTTCTGAAATTGAAAAAAATTACAAAGATAAATTTATTGAAGCTTATAAGATTCAAGAAAAACAAAAAAGATCTGAATTATTAAATGAAACAAGAACTGAAATTAGCGAAAAATATGTTTCTGAAGCATTATCCGCAGTGATTGTAGGAGATGTTACAAAATCCATTGAAAAAGATATTGTAAGAAGTGAGTTATTAAAAACTGGAAACAGAATAGATGGTCGTGATACAAAAACTGTTCGTCCTATAGAATGTGAAGTTGGTGTTCTTGAAAGAACACATGGTTCTGCCCTGTTTACTAGAGGAGAAACGCAAGCATTGGTTGTAACAACTCTTGGTACTGGCTTAGATGAACAACGCATTGATGCAATTGAGGGCGAATTTAGGGAGAACTTTATGTTACATTATAATTTTCCTCCTTATTCTGTTGGGGAAGTTGGACGAGCAGGTTTTACTAGCCGTCGTGAAATAGGTCACGGTAAACTAGCTTGGAGAGCTATTCATCCAATGTTACCATCTGCAGAAAAATTTCCATACACATATAGAGTTGTATCCGAAATTACAGAATCAAACGGGTCTAGTTCTATGGCAACAGTTTGTGGGGCATCTTTATCAATGATGGATGCTGGTGTACCTATAGAAAAGCCAATCGCAGGAATTGCCATGGGTTTAATTAAAGAAGATTCAAATTATGTTATTTTATCAGATATTCTTGGTGACGAAGATCATTTAGGTGATATGGATTTTAAAGTAGCTGGTACTAAAGATGGCATTACATCCCTTCAAATGGATATTAAAATTACAAGCATTACTTCGGATATTATGAAGGAAGCACTTGTGCAAGCGAAAGAAGGCAGACTGCATATCTTAGGTGAAATGGCAAAAGCAATTGATAAATCTAGAGATAGTATTTCAGACTACGCACCTACCATAACTACAATTCAAGTTCACAAAGATAAGATTCGTGAAGTTATTGGAAAAGGTGGAGCTGTTATTCGTGAAATTACAGAAAAAACAGGTGCAAAAATTGAAATCAATGATGTAGGGTTAGTTAGTATTGCTGCTGTTGATGGGGAATCCGGACAAGCTGCTATTGATTGGATTAATAGTATCGTTGAAGAGCCTGAGATTGGAAAAATCTACGAAGGTAAAGTTGTTAAATTAATGGATTTTGGTGCCTTTGTTAATTTTATGGGTTCACGCGATGGCCTTGTGCATATTAGTCAACTAAAAAATGAGCGAGTTGAAAAAGTTAGTGATGTTGTCAAAGAAGGCGATGTTGTTAAAGTAAAAGTTTTAGATATCGATGGTCGTGGCAAGGTAAAATTATCCATGAAAGAAGCGGAAACTGAATAAAAAAACAATGCTTAACCCTCCTAAATTAATAGGTCACAGGGGGGTTAAAAATTTATCTCCTGAAAATACATTGAATTCTATTGAATTGGCTCACAAACTTGGACTGAAGTGGATTGAGATAGATGTAAAAATTTCCAAGGATTTAGTCCCTATTTTATTGCACGATGATACTTTGGAAAGAACCACTGATGGTAAGGGATTGCCAACAGACTTTAACTATGATGATTTAAAAAAACTAGATGCGGGTTTTTCCTTTTACAATTATTCTACAAATATTTGTATTCCAACTTTAAAACAAGTTCTTTTATTTTGTAAAAGAAACGAAATAGGTCTAAATATTGAATTAAAATCTAATTTGGGGTTTGAAAAAAATAATGTTGAAGCTATTGCTAAACTTTTAAGTAACTTTAATTTTACCAATCAATATTATTTTTCAAGTTTTGATTGGCCTTCGGTAATTTTAATGAAAAAATTTCTACCAAATTCATATTATGGCCTTTTAATAGATGGATTTAGTAAAGATATTTCTTTAAAAAATACTTTAGATATTTGTGAAAAATATAATTTTTCTTGTTGTGGTTTTAATAAAAATATTATCAATTCAGATATTATGAATGAAATGAAAAGACATAATTTGATTACTACTATTTATTCAGAAAAAAATTTAAAACCAAGCGAAGCTAATGCATTGTGGTCTATGGGAGTGAAAAGTATTTTTATTGATGATCCTAAGGAATTTAAGATTTCTTAAGTATTAGATTTTGGCATTCCTAAGATATTAAAACCACAATCTACATAATGTACCTCACCTGTAACTGCATTTGATAAATCACTAACAAAATAAAGAGCAGCATTACCAATTTCTTCTAATTTTACATTTCGTATTAAAGCAGAGTTTGCTTGAGTATAATTGTAAACATCCCTTGCATTTGCGATCGCAGCCCCCGCTAGTGTACGCATAGGTCCTGCAGAAATAGCATTTACTCTTATATTTTTATTACCTAAATCAACACTTAAATATTTAACGCTAGTTTCTAATGCTGCTTTTGCAACACCCATAACGTTGTAGTTTGGCATCACTTTGTTAGATCCATAAAAACTTAAAGTTAATAAACTTCCACCACCATTCATTATTTCAGAAGCATACTTAGATATTTCTGTAAAAGAGAAACATGAAATATTTAGAGTTTTTATAAAGTTATCTTTTGATGTGTTTATATATTTTCCATTCAATTCATTCTTATCTGAAAATGCCGCTGCATGAATAACAAAATCAATATTTTGAAATTTTGCTTTTATTTCTTCAAAACAACTTTTAATAGATTCTGTTTTTGAAAAATCACATTCAATAAGTAAGCTGCTATTAACTTTATCAGCTAAGGGTTTAACTCTTTTTAGCAATATTTCATTTTGATATGTAATGCCAAATTCTGCACCCTTTTCTGAGAGTTTTTTGGCTATCCCCCATGCAATTGAGTGATCATTAGCAATACCAAAAATTATACCTTTTTTATTTTTAAGCATTTATTTTTGAAAAACCTAATGTTGCATTTGTTCCGCCAAAACCAAAACTATTAGAAATAACATTTTGGATGTCTTTTTTATTTATAGTTTCTATTAGAATATTATGCTCTTTAGCACTTTCATCTAGATCACTTATATTTGCTGAACCACACAAAAAATTATTATTTAACATTAATAAAGAATAGATAGTTTCATGAACACCTGTTGCACCTAATGAATGTCCCGTTAAAGATTTAGTTGAACTTATGTGAGGGGATTTATTAGGAAAAACTTTTTTTATAGCTTCCAATTCTTTAAGATCTCCAATTGGTGTACTAGTACCGTGTGAATTAATGTAATCAATCTCTCCATCCATTGTTTTAAGAGCTTGATTCATACATCTAACAGCTCCTTCGCCTGATGGTTGTACCATATCGTGACCATCAGAAGTGGCACCATAACCCGTGATTTCAGCATAAATTTTAGCTCCTCTGGCTTTTGCATGTTCTAACTCTTCTAAAACAATTGTCCCACCACCTCCTGATATTACAAAACCATCTCTATTTGTATCATAGGCACGAGAAGCAAGATGAGGAGTTTCATTATATTTTGATGATAATGCACCCATGGCATCAAATAAAATTGACATTGTCCAATGTAATTCTTCTCCCCCACCTGCAAACATTATATTTTGCTTACCCATTTGAATAAGCTCATAAGCATTACCAAT
The DNA here is from genome assembly GCA_002938255.1 of Alphaproteobacteria bacterium MarineAlpha5_Bin3. Taxonomy (GTDB): domain Bacteria; phylum Pseudomonadota; class Alphaproteobacteria; order HIMB59; genus MarineAlpha5-Bin3. Next base: position 9,958 of record PTLB01000024.1, read on the forward strand.
ACAATGCGAGCTTGTAGAGCAAGCAGATGTAATGGAATAATTAACACCTTTAATTTTAAAGGGGGTAGCTAGAGTAGCTGAGTTTGTACTAGACATTGTTCTTGGAACCATAAACGGACCAACTTTTCTTGACCCACCTTCTTTACCTAGTTCAGAAGATTTAAGTAAATTTTGTGTGGAGGGCCCTCCGGAACCTACAATTATACCTGTCATTTCATTAGACACTTCACCATCCTCCAAACCGGAATCTTTAATTGCATCTTTCATCGCAATATAATTATAAGCAGCTCCGTCCCCCATAAATCTTAATATGCGTCTATCTATTTGTTCTCCAAGATTAATGTCAGGCTTTCCGTGCACTAAACTTCTAAAAGAAAATTCCTCATATTCAGGTGCTTTGGTAATTCCTGAATTAAGATTTTTTAAATTTTTAATTACTGTTTCTTGATTATTTCCAATACAAGAAATAATTCCAAGACCCGTTACTACTACTCTTCTCATTTTATTCTATTTACTAGTATTGAATAATCCAACCTTTATATCTTTTGCTTCATAAATTGTTTTGCCATCTGCTTTTAAAATTCCATCAGCAACGCCAAGAATTAATTTTCTTAAAATTAATCGTTTTAAAGAAATATGATAGGTAACTTTTTTTACAGTTTGAAGAACTTGGCCAGTAAATTTTACCTCTCCCACTCCCAGAGCCCTTCCTTTTCCTGGTTGGCCTAACCATCCAAGATAAAAACCAACTAATTGCCACATAGCGTCTAGACCAAGACAACCTGGCATTACTGGATCATTTTTAAAATGACAATCAAAAAACCAAAGGTTAGATTCAATATCAAGTTCCGCAATAACTTCTCCTTTGGCAAATTCACCACCTATTTCATTAATATGGGTTATTCTATCAAACATTAGCATAGGAGGAAGAGGAAGCTGAGCGTTGCCTTTACCAAACAGTATTCCTTTTCCGCATTCAATAAGTTTTTCGTAATTAAATGAATCCTCTTTCATTAGAATTTTATAGATATAGTTTATTATGATATTTTCAATTAATTCTTTAATTTTTGCTTTATTGTAATTTACAATCAATATTCTTTTTTGTCTTAATATGACTAATAGAAAGTAATTTGACATCTACAAGTGTCAAAATATTATTTTTTTCATTAAACTTAAGTAAAAAGTTAATAGCTTTTTGTGCGGAAATAATTCCTGCTAGTCCAGCTGTAGTTCCCATAATACCAACCGTGTCACATCTTGCTAGTTCTGGTTCATTGTGATTAGGGAAAATGCATTCTAAACATAGATGATTATGAGTAGTATTTTCAAATAAAATCATTTGAATATCAAAACCTACAACTGATATGCTGAGAAGGGGCAGGTTTTTTTTTGTAGTATATTTATTTATCAATCTCATGGTTTCCCAGTTATCTGAGGCATCAATAATAATGGAAGAATTTTTAAGTAAATGTAAGTTATCTTTTGCTATCTTGTGGTTATAAGAATTGATTACAGCATTAGGGTTTGTTCCAAGCAGTTTTTTCTTAGCAATTGTAGATTTTTTCTTTCCAATATCGTGAATAGAATAAAGAGTTTGACGATTTAAGTTAGTTTTTTGAATCGTGTCACCATCAAATATATTTAGCTTTTTAATTCCAGCAGATATTAAATATTGAGCTAAAGGGCAGCCAATTCCTCCTAGCCCAATAATACTAATTTCTTTTTTTTGTAATTCATTAAATTTTTCTTCTTTGAAATCTTTTAGAATAAGTTGACGTGAAAATATTTCTAATTCTTCTTCTGTTATATTCATAATATTTAATTTGTTTTCAATTGACTAATGAATTGGATCAATTCTTTGGCTACATTTGCTTTAGACATTTTTTTTAAATTTTTGACATAGTTATTTTTAATAAATGAAACTTTGTTGTGATCAGATCCAAAAACCTTATTATTATCAATTTTATTTACTATAATTGCGTCACATTTTTTAGATTGTAATTTTTTTTTAGCGTTATTAATATGATTTGTTGTTTCTGCCGCAAAAC